>JAHEFU010000225.1 GCA_024645305.1 Planctomycetales bacterium | reverse complement strand
AAGCTCGCTGGCACACTTGACAACGCCCGGCAGGCGGTCGGCCAGCTCGCACCGCTGGCAACACAGCTCGAGCAGACGATGGGTGAGGCCCGCAGCCTGCTGGATGACGCCACACTGACATCCCAGAGTGCCCGGGCGCGGATTGACGACCTGGCGACCATGCAGAAGGACATCACCGCGCTGAGCAGCTCGCTGGCCGACATCTCAGCGGACCTGAATGACCGGGACCTCTCCCGGCGCGTCACCAACCTGCTCAGCGACATCTCGCTCTTGACCGCGGACATCGGCATCCTCACGGAGAATGCCAACAGTTACCTCGAGAAGGGCCGTCCGCTGGTCAGCAACGTGGCTGAAGTCGTCAGCAATGCCCGTGAACGGGCCAGTGGTGTCAGCCGCGCCGTGGCCGAGGTGCGCGAGCGGATTGGCGGGGGCAATGCCAACGAACAGCCCGGAGGCTGAGCACCCGGCATCCCGCCGGTGTTCCACCCGGCGCCTGCCCGGATCACTGGATGATGTTGACCAGATTGAAAATGGGCAGCCGGCTCAGCAGGAATGCCCCCAACGCCAGGCCAAGCAGCACGGCCAGGGCAATGCCGAACCTGGAATATCTGGAATTCATCACTTCTCCCCTTGAGTGTGGATGGCAAGAGCATAGCTGACTGCGGGCAGGCTGCAGGGGCAGACCTGTAAATCCACAGGCCGGGACGGGTCCCCGGTATAATATGTATCCCGATGTGAAATCAAGCCCTCTAGAGGTACTGCGACGTGTCAGGTCATAACAAGTGGAGTTCCATCAAGCACCGCAAGGGTGCCCAGGATGCCAAGCGCGGTGCGCTGTTCAACAAGATCATCCGCGAGCTGGTGGTCGCGGCCAAGGAGGGCGGGGCTGACCCGAACGTCAACTTCGCCCTGTCCTCCGCGATTGACAAGGCCAAGGCCAGCAACATGCCGAAGGACACCATGGAACGCGCCATCAAGCGCGGAGCCGGCGGCAGTGATGCCGATACCTATGAGCGCCTGACCTATGAGGGCCGCGGTCCGGCGGGTACGGCGATGATCGTCTACACCCTGACCGACAACAAGAACCGCACCGTGGCCGACCTGCGCAACATCTTCAAGAAGGGCGGTGGAGAGCTCGGCAATGACGGCAGCGTGGCATGGATGTTCGAGCGCCTGGGTGTGATCAACCTCGCGGCCGGCGAATTCAGCGAGGACGAGCTGATCGAGGCCTGCCTGGAAGCCGGCGCGGAGCAGTACAAGCTCGATGGCGACGTGATTGAGGTGCTGTGCCAGGTTGACGACCTGGAGGATGCCAAGCAGTGGTTCCGTGAAAGCGAGCGCTTCACGATGGCCTCCAGCAGCGTGGCGATGGTGGCCAAGGACCAGGTCGAGATCACAGGCTCATCGGATGGCAAGAAGGTCTTCCGCCTGCTGGAGCTTCTGGAGGACAATGACGACGTGCAGACAGTCTTCAGCAACTGGAGCATGTCCGACGAGCTGATGGAGCAGATCGCCGACGAAGGCTAGTCCGCGCCGAGCGCTTCCCGGAGCAGCCCCTCCAGCCGGCTGACCGCTTCCCAGCGGCCGAGCTTCCCACTGAGCACATCCGCAGCCAGTTCCTGCGTGGCAGCCCGCAGTTTGCCGTCCAGGATGGCGGAGGCGTTGCTGCGCACAGTGAACTCCAGTTCGCGCTGCATATGGCGTTGACGGGCCGCGTGGTCCGGCGGCAGGGCGGAGAGCCACTGCCGGTGCGCTTCCAGCGCATCCACAAGTTCCCCGGTCCCCTGGCCACTGCTGGCCGTGAGGCTGAGCACCGGACGTTGCCAGTTTCCCTCCGCGGGCTGCTCCATTGCCAGGCTGAACTGGATTTCCTTCAGCATGGTTTCCGCACCGGGCCGGTCGGCCTTGTTGACAACGAAGATGTCCCCCAGTTCGAGGATCCCGGCCTTGATGAACTGGATCCCGTCACCGCTTTCCGGGGAAAACATCGCAACCACCGTATCCGCCAGGCTGACGACGTCATAGCCGGTCTGGCCGACGCCGACTGTCTCGATCAGGATGCGGGAGTAGCCCGCACTTTCCAGCACCGCGGATACGAGGCTGGCAACGGGAGTGATCCCGCCCAGCGAGCCGCGCGACCCGAGGCTGCGGATGAACACGCCGGGGTCATCCTGCTGCGGGGCCAGGCGCAGGCGGTCACCGAGCAGCGCACCACCGCTGAAGGGGCTCGTGGGGTCCACCGCCACCACACCGACCCGTTCACCGCGTTCCCGCATTGTACGGATCACCGAGTGCAGCAGTGTGGACTTGCCGACACCGGGGCTGCCGGTGAAGCCGATGCGCTGCACGGGTCCGGGGGCGGGGGGCAGTTGCTGCAGGACGGACTGCGCCTGTCGCGGGTTGCGCTCCAACCAGCTCAGCAGCCGGGCGAGCCGCCGCTGGTCACTGAGCAGCTCAGCGTTGATCTGCGCAGGCATAGTGGTACACGGTCTGGTCACCTTCGTCACTGACGTAGACGTGGTTGCCATCCGGTGAGATGCTGATGGCGCGGGGTGTGTTGAGCTCCCCGATGCCGAAGCTGCCGATGCGGCTGAAGCTGCTGTCGAGGATCGCCACCTCGCGCCGCGAACTGTCCAGCACGTACATCTGGCCGTCGTTGTCATCAATGGCGATGTCCAGCGGGACCCCGAAGCGCAGTGAGCCGTCGCGCCGCTTGCCGGGAATCGCCCGCACCAGGCTGTTCATCCGCGTGGGGTCGCGGTCCGTGGCATCATAGACCTGCAGGCGGGCGTTGCCGGAGTCGCAGACCACGAGCTTGTCAAAGGCGAAATCCATCCCGCCGACCAGTGCGTAATCACCTACGGCGGAACTGACGCGCTGCGCCTGGGCCATCATGGCGTTGTAACGACGGTGCCCGAAGAAGCTCTCGCGCACCCGCAGGATATCGGCATAGTTCGTGGTGCCTGTGGGGAAGCCGGCCTTCCACTGCGCCGGGTTGTCACCTTCGCGCTTGCACCAGTAGAGGGCGTTGCCCTCCGGCTCGCTGATGGCAACCTGCAGGCCCTCCGCGGCCACATAGCCCGGCCAGATGATGGAATCGATGTTGAAACGCCCGACACTGTCGTCATTCCCGAACCACACGAGCGAGGCCCGGCGGTTGTCAGCCTGGCGGTCACCGGTGCGCAGCATGTCGGCCATGTACCAGCCGTCGGGGGTGACGGCGACATCCGCCGCCTGGAAGATCCCGCGGTACTTGTCGCGGAACAGCGGGCCATGGATGTCGTTGAAGCGCGGGATCTCCCGGGTGACCATGCTGTCCTCGAGATAGAACTCAACGTCCGTGGGCTTCACCTCGCGGATCGGCATGCCGACACCGATGCTGCGCCGGAACTCTCCGTCGAGGCTGAAGACCTGGATGCGGCTGATGCCGGTATCGGCCACGAACAGTTCATCCTCACCGGCACCCAGGCCGGCGATCTCGAGGAATGTGCCGTCCTCAAAGCGCTTCAGCCAGGGGTTGTCCTCCTGCGGATTGCTGGGGACAGCGGGCGCCCCGAAACTGCCGGCCAGCTCCCAGCTGACACGGGCATCCGCGGGCAGCTGGGTCGCCGGTGGATTGACCACTGCTTCAAGCGGTTGCATGCCCGCCCTCATGAGCAGGAGTACCGCCGCCGTCACGACCATGATGATTGCCAGATTCCTCATGCGTTGCCGTCCACGATTATATGCCCCTCCCCGTAGGTGATCTTCCTGATCTGCAGGGCGAATTCGTAGCCGAGCTGTGCCTTGGCCCGCTCGATGTCCTTGCGGCTGCGGCTGGCGAAGGCTTTCAGGTCGTAAACGGGATTGACTTCCTTCTCTATCAGGGCATTCAGGCCGGCCGGCATGTTCAGGCCGGAAAGCTGGCTCTGGTCTATATGGAACATCAGCTGCGAACCATCCTCCACACCGAGGGTTCCGCGCACGCTGTAGGGGATGCTCAGGGCCAGCACCCGGTGCCTGCCGCTGAGCGTCAAGCCGCGCCTGTCGATGGTGATCGTGGCATCCTCGAGGCGTTCAACATGGCTGCGCAGGGCAGCAGTCAGATCCTCCTGCGTGATCCGTGCGCTGAAACCCAGGTCCTCCATGGTGATCCGGCCCTTGGCATCATGGTGCAGGCTATCCACATCAATACTGGCCGATTCAATCAGCAGTGGTTCCAGGGTCAGGCCACTGAAGTCGAAGCCGATGGAGTCAATGCTGCTGACAGTGCAGCCCGTGCAATCCACGCTGACTTCATCCATCGGCACGGGCTTGCTCTTCTGCACGGCCTGGCTGAGCAGCAGGGCGAACTGTTCATCATCGGCGCCACTGCCGAACAGGCTGGACAGGGTCACAAGCAGCAGGGCAATCAGGTCAGCCATCGGCCCGCTCCAGCATGGCCTGGACATGAAGGCTCATGTTGAGGTGCAGTGCATCAATCTGCAATCCGGCGTCGAACTTCAGGAATCTCTGCGGCTCTTCCTTTCTTATCATGTCAAAAATTTCGTGGACCCTGTTGAAATATTCAAGCTCCCGCTT
>JAHEFU010000224.1 GCA_024645305.1 Planctomycetales bacterium | reverse complement strand
CGGCCAGGTGACAATCTCCGAGCTGACCCCACTGGGTGTGCACCTCAACGAGGGTGTTTCCAGCTACCGGGTCGGCCTGCGTGATGATGGTTCCACCAGCACCACGCTGTCAGCCGAAAAGACGGTGGATCCCTCCGCCGACGCAATTGCGGCACTGACTCCCCCTGACATCACAGACATGCGTTCGATCTTCCGCCATTACAACGTGGCCTCCCTGTTCAGTCCGGGTGAGATCGATGCTGCGGATGCCAACGCGAACGACAGTGTCGAAATCTGCGTGGTTCCGGCCAACACCAACGGTGACGGCACCCTGGCCTTCGTGGTCTGGGGCGCTGGCGGCGGTGGTTCCGCTGACGAGATTGTGGTGACCAACTTCGACGTCCAGATGGTGGGTGTGGCTGGTGGCAGCGGGACTCCCGATGACATCTTCGACAACGGTACTGCCGGTGGAAACGTTCCCGCCAACAGCGCTGTGAACTTCCAGCTCAACACGATCGAGGGTACCTTCAACGGTCTCAATTTCGATTCCACCACGCTTGCCGATGGCATGACCCAGCAGCATTACGACGCAGCGGCCCAGGCCGTGCGTGACAATGCCAACTGGACCTTCGGCACAGCCGGCGCGGCCGGCTTCCGCAGTACATCCATCTGGGTGCATGACGGAACCGGTGGTGACATCAGCACGATGGGTGACCCGGGAGCCGGAACGGTCTTCCCCGACTACGACCCCGAATCCGATGAGTTCAGCCCGGAGGGCACGGTCAACGTGTTCCTCGGCGCCACGGCATCCCTTGCCAACGGCACCATCGGCAGCAAGAACTACGTGGTCCAGATCCTGTCTGACCGCGACTACAACTGGACTGTGGACGTGGTGCGTGACCCGAACCAGGCAGAATTCGGCCCGATCCTGAAGGAAGGATTCGACCCGATGGACCAGTATCAGCTGGTTATCGGAACCCGTGCATTCTTCCGCGACATTGACTGGGGTACGCCGGGCACACCGGGGACCTTCGACTCAATCGAACTGGAAATCTGGCAGTACACCAATGGTGCCAGCCCCAACTGCGTCCGCGTGAATGACTTCACGTACAACGAGTTTGTTGCAGGTACCGGTGAGTTCACCCTCCGTGAGGATGAGACCCCCGGCGACTTCATCTTCGAGTACGTCGTCAACGGTGCGCAGCTGCAGGGCAGCAGCAACTACGTGGTGCGCTTCTTCAACGGCACCACCTGGACTTCCATCAACATGCCCGAGAACAAGACCATCCCGTCCGGCCCCGCGCCGGCCGCGGCTGACCTGACCAGCATCCCCAACTCCGGTGGATACAAGGGCAACGCCAATGTTGACGAGCTGCAGATCCTCTACCCGAATCCCAAGATTCGTCGCTGGAGTGACGTGGCTGCCAACCCGGAGACTGAATCCGTTGATGTCCGCAAGGGCGCCAACGGAGAGGACAAGACCCTTGCCTTCAACGACATCCTCCGTACGGACGGTGATGAGTTCGCAATCTTCACCACGCCGGTCGACTCCCCCCAGGGATTCTCAATCTGGCCCCAGGTGCTGATCAAGAACTTCACCGAGACCGGTTCCAGCGACGTGACCAGTGCGGACATCCCGCTGGCAACACCCGCCGGCCCCGTGTACTGGTCGAAAGCGCCTGCCAGTGCGATCATCGTGGTGCGCCATGGCCTCGGACGCATAGTGGTTGATATTGCCGGTCTGCCGACAGATGACGGCGAATTCGGCCCGATCAACTACGGCTTCGGCCTGTTCACACCGCAGGGTGTTGACTACCTCGAGGTTGGAGAGGGCACATTCACGATGAGCCCGATCACCGACACCGTTGCTCCCAATGCGATCAACTGGGGTATTGACGCCTTTGACCGTGAGGAGCGCGACCTCGACAACGGTAACTACAGCAATCACATCGTTAACGGTAACTTCGTGAACGATCCCGTCCAGCCTTATGTCCTGTGGGTGGAGTTTAACGGCGGCCACGTCTATGACTTCCAGCAGAACGAGGAGGGTGTCCACAAGGTGAACACCTCACTGGACAACATCTTTGTCCAGGTCAAGGATGTGGACCAGCCTGCGGACATCCGCATGATGGAGTGTGGCCTGCGCCTGATCGGCGTGACACCGACCGGAACCTTCCTGGCGATACACACGATCACCAACAAGGACTTCGTCAAGTTCGGTGCTCCGCCGGCGGAAGTCTGGGGTATCCTGGCTCCTGGACACAGCTATGAAGTGTCCATCCAGGACCGTGTGGAAGGCGGCGAGAGCTACGGTACCAGCCCGGCCGACCTGCTGACCGTGATCGGTTCCAACCCCAACAGCTAGGATCCACTGTAATCGGATTCACCAGCCCCCCGCTACGGCGGGGGGCTTTTTTTGTGCCTGCCTGTACTTATCGGTCAGCAGATTGACTTTGTCCGGTCGATCTGTTATTCTTCGCAACCTGATGGAAATCAGCCAATACAGCTGTGAGCGCCGCCGCCGCATTGCCCGCCGACGAGGCAGGGCCATTGGCGCACGTGGATAGCATTCCCTTCCACGACTGACCGACAGGCCCGCCATGTGCGGGCTTTCTGTTTTTCTGCCCTGAGAATTCCCGGACGAAGACATGATGCAAGCCACTTGTAGCGAAATGGAGACGAGAATGACATCGGATACGAATGGAAAGATCGCGGTACTGGCCTTCTCAGGAGGGCTGGACACCTCATTTTGCACAGCCTGGTTGGCAGACCGGGGCTATCTGGTGCATACGGTGTTCGTGAACACGGGTGGCCACAGTGCGGCCCAGCTGGCGGCGATGGAGGAGCGGGCCCTGGCCTGTGGTGCTGCTACTCACACCGGCATAGACGCACGAGAGGATCTGTTCAACAACCACCTGAAGTACCTCCTGTTTGCCAATGCCAGGCGCGGTGCCGGGTATCCACTGTGTGTATCGGCTGAGCGCCTCTGTCAGGCCAGGCATGTTGCCGACTATGCCCTGCGCAATTCCGCCACGGCAATCGCCCACGGCAGCACCGGAGCCGGTAATGACCAGCTGCGCTTTGACACGGTGTTTCGGGTGATGGCTGCTGAGCTGGAATTACTTACACCGGTGCGGCAGCTGGGCCTGAGCCGTGAGCTGGAAGTGGAATTCCTGGCTGCCCGTGGCATTCCGGTTGACCAGAAGACGACGGATTACAGCGTCAACGAGGGAATGTGGGGGATGACGATCGGGGGACAGGAGACACATGGCTCCTGGGAATCGCTGCCCAGGCATGCCTGGCCCGCTCAGGAGGGCTCTGCAGCAGCGGAATCCCGGGAATGTGTACTCAGGTTCCAAAACGGCATACCGGTCGAGCTTGATGGAGTGGCCATGCCACCTGTCGATCTGATAGAGCAGCTAAACCAGCTGGGCGGAGCACTGGGCATCGGTCGGGGCATGCATCTCGGGGACACCGTGCTCGGCATCAAGGGCCGGATCGGCTACAGTGCACCGGCTGCCCATATCCTGATTGAGGCTCACCGCGAACTCGAGAAATTGACACTCAGTGCCCAGCAGCAGTTCTGGAAGGAAACGCTTGGCAACCTGTATGGCCGGCTGGTGCATGAGTCCCAGGCGCTTGACCCGCTTTGCCGGGACCTTGAAGCCCTGCTGGAATCCAGCCAGGCCATGGTCAGTGGGGAAGTCCGGCTCGGCTTCGCACAGCACCGCCTGGAAGTGCTGGGGTCCCGCTCGCCGCATTCGCTGATGGCCCTGCAGCCGGCAGCCTATGGAGAACAGTCCAGGGGCTGGAATGGTGATGAAGTTGCCGCTTACAACAAGCTGCATGCAATGCAGCAGCAGCTCTGCCATCTGCAGGATGCAGGGTCTGAGAAGAAGCGGGGAGGTACTCAATGAGAATCCGCGCGGACAAGATTGCCAGCGTAACCCGTGGCCTCGGCCTGGACAGCCTGCTGTCACTAGGCACGGAGTTGATTTGCATGGAAGGCAGTGTATTGGCCTGTCGCGTGCTCAATGACAAGTCGAGCTACCGCCAGCTGGAGGATGTGCACGGCAGGATGACCTCCGTGAAGCGGGGTGACGTGATAGTGGGTGCACTGGGCAGTCGGCAGGCCCTGCACGGGTACGAAGGACGGCTGCCGGAAACCCTCAGTGTCGGTGACCGGCTGCAGCTCCTGAACCTCGGTGGAGTGATCGGTGTCTGTACTTCCGCCAATCCTGAAGTCGGGCCGCCATTCGAGCTGGAGGTGCTGGGACAGGTGCAGACATATCCCGGCTTTCAGTCACGCAGCCCGGTTCCAGCCAGCATTGGTCTGCCTCCTGCGGACCCACCAGGACTGCATGGGATTGGCAAACTGCTCCTTGTCTGTGGCAGCTGCATGAACAGCGGCAAGACCGTGGCGGCCAGTGCGATAGTCAGTGAGCTGAGCCGCAGCGGGCTGAATGTGGCTGGGGCCAAGCTCACAGGTGTCTCACTGCTGCGCGATGTACTCAGCATGCAGGACTATGGCGCAGGCAGTGTGATGGATTTCACGGATGCAGGCTTCCCGAGCACTAATGCCGG
>JAHEFU010000039.1 GCA_024645305.1 Planctomycetales bacterium | reverse complement strand
ATGGTGGGGCGGCCGAGGATCAGGCTGGCCAGTTCATTGAGGAGCTCGGCATACTGGTCAAGCAGCCAGCCCTTGAGCACTTCGTTGGAAATGGTCAGATGCAGGCCATCCTCGTCTATCCCCTTGACTCCAAGGGGACGGACCAGTAGTTCATATTTCGGACGAGAGAGCTGCCCGCCTAGCTGCTCCTTCATCATGGTTAGAACGTCTGCCGCACTATTCACCGGTTGTACCCCGTTGCCCGTGATCCGCGTGTGGGACACAGCAGTGCCACCATACAACCGAAGATGATAGCAGTCTTCGGCGTGGGATTCAATACTAGGAATCGTCCGGACGGATCTCCCCGGTCTGGTCAACCCGGTACTTTGTCCCGTCGGGCAGCTCGGCGATGATCACATAGTATTTCTGGGATTCCATCGGCCCGCTGAACTTGATGCCCTCCACCACGCAGACGTCTGACTTGAAGCGCAGGTCAAAGTTGTCGCGGATCTGTTCCTCCTCCGCCAGCATGGAGAAGGGGGCGTAGTTCCCGTTGATGTTGTAGTAGGCCTGCTCCAGGGTGTGCAGGTAGCCCAGCTGCTGCTTGGCGAAGCTGATGGTGGCTTCATCCTCGCTTTGCTGCAGGGTCGGAAGGGCGATGAAGACGATCACACCAACCACGGCGACCATGATCGCCAGCTCCAGCAGGGTCAGTCCAGAGCGCGTGCTGCTTGGTTTTGCCGTATGCATCCGCACAACCAGACTCTATCAGGCCGCTGCCGGTTCAGTCATCCTGTTCGGAGAGGTATTCGCGGATATCTATGGCCGCTGTGGCTCCATTGCCCGCGCTGATCACCATCTGCTTGAGGCTGCCCTTGATGATGTCCCCGGCGGCCCAGATGCCCTTGCAGCTCGTGCGGCAGTGCCCATCTGCGATGATGTAGCCTTCCTCGTCAGTGTCAATCAGGTGCGAGACGAAGCTGGATGCGGGTTCGTAACCGATGAAGCCAAACACACCATCCGTCTTGAAATCCTCCACCTCTCCGGTTTCTGTATGTTTGATCTTCACACCGTTGACTGTGCCGTTTCCGTAGATTTCCTCCACGGTGTAGTTGGTCTTTTCATTCCAGTTGGGCTTGCTGCGGGCGCGGCGCTTGGCCAGTTCAGTGGCCCGGAAGCCTTCGCGACGGTGGATCAGGGTGACTGATTTTCCGAACTGTGTGAGGAACAGGCCCTCCTGGAAAGCGCTTTCCCCACCGCCCACGACGACAATGTCCTTTTCACGGAAGAATGCCCCGTCGCAGGTGGCGCAGTAACTGACACCGCGGCCGTAGAATTCCTCCTCGCCGCTGGCAGGCAGGCGGCGCGGGGCAGAGCCGCAGGCCACTACTATGCTGCGTGCAAGGATCTGCTTGCCGTCACTGAGATTCACGAGGAAGTCATGGCTGTCCGCCTCCCGTTCAATCTTCTGCACATCCTTGTAGAGGATTTCCGTGCCGAATTTCTTGACCTGGGCTTCCATCTTCTGGGTCAGGTCCATGCCGGAGCTGAAATCGACGGCCGGGTAATTCTCAACCTCGTGCGTAAGTGCAATCAAACCACCCACGAACTGCTTCTCGATGATCAGTGTGGACAGGTCCGCCCGGCTCGAGTAAAGGGCTGCCCCCATGCCGCCCGGTCCACCGCCGATGATCACCGTATCCCATCTTTTGCTGAGAATGTCCTCGTATTGCATAACCCGGATCCTCCCTGACACTATTCCGCTTATTTCAATACCCTTCGAATTATAAATTCTTTCAGGGGCTGCGGCAGGATAATTTTCGCGCCTGATCGGGAGGATCGGCTGATTTGTTCAGAAAAGGATCAGGGACTGGCCGGCCGTGAAGACATACTCAGCAAGGTCGAAGCTCGCGAAGTTATGCGGGCCCAGTCTCTGGCAGACTCCATCAACCCTGACACTGCTGATGCCTGCCCTCTGGGCTGCTTCTCCGACCTGCAGGAGCAGGCTGGCGGGATTGTGGTCCGCGATGGCTGGATCCAGCGGTACCGCGATATCCATGCGGCCCGGATGCAGCTCCTTCACACTGACCTCAGCAATCAGCTCGTGGTCACGGTTGAAGAGGCTGATGCTTAGCTCCGCAGGATGCTCATCCGGCAGCAGCAGGCTCAGGGTCAGGGTTCCATTGCGGTAGCCCTCCGGGCAGCTGCGCCACAGGCCCCAGGGCTGGGACACGGGTCGTGAACCGGTTTCAGCGGCCCGGCGATACCCGAGAATGCTGTCCTGGAATTCACTGCGGGTCAGGTTGAAGTAGTGCGAAACATCCCGCCGCCGGAAGGCCTCGAGTTTCCAGGGAGTGAAGCTGCGGGTGGTATCGGTTACGCGGGGTCCGCTGTCAGCATCAGACTGGGCCAGGGCAGGATGCGGGCTGGCCGCAAGTATCAGGATCATGAATATCAGGATGCGTACCATTAATGACAATGTACCTGTATTCCAGGCACTTTGCCATGAATTGTCAGCGAATTCGACGGAAATCACGCAGGGATCAGGCGCTTTGCCTGCTTACCCTCAGGGGAGCAGCCAGTTCCCGGTATCGGGATCATCGCGGAAGCCGGCGAAAAGCTGGACCCACTGTTCCGCAAAGGGGCCTGCGCCGGAGTCGTAGTAGATGCCGATGCCGATGTGGGTGAAGGATCCGTTGAGGATGTTTGCCCGGTGTCCGGGGCTGCCCATCCAGGCTGTCACCACCTGCGCGGGGCTGTGCTGGCCTGCGGCGATATTCTCGCCTGCCGTGTTGTAGTAAGCCGTGCGGACTGCGTCCATACGGTCAAAGGGAGAGAGGCCGTAATCCCGGGCGGTATGGTCGAAATAATCCCGCAGGCCCATGTCGCGGGCGTGGGCCTGGGCCAGGTAATCCAGGTGGCGGCTGCGCCGGAGAGGGGCCAGGCCGCTGTTGGCGCGCTCAAGATTCGTCAGGCGCAGGATTTCATCCGCCCAGGCAGCGAGGCTGGCATTCTGGTAGGCCTCATCCGCGTCGCCGACAGGCGGGAGGGTGTGGTAGGCATCCTTCAGCCAGCTCTGGGTGACACTGTCCCCGGCCGGGCTGTTGTCTGTGAAAGTTTCCACGGGAGGCCTGCTCAGGGGCGGGATGCCACTGCCTGAGCCGTTTCCGGCGGCCGGAATGAATATCTCGCCGGATGACCCACCGCCGCAGGCTGCCAGCAGCCAGGCTGCCAGTGCCGCTACGATGCAGGTCTTCCATGTTGAATGCATGCTATCCGTTCCCAGGCTTGATTCCCTTTCAACATAATACCCGCCAGGGCAAAATGCTTCGGGGACACTTCAACGCGAAATCCATGGGGACTCAGGGCAGGATCCAGACATGGGCCTCGGGATCACCGTTGAAGCGCGCGAAGACCTGCACCCAGTACAGCGTGTAGGGTCCGCCGCCTGCGTCGTAGTACACACCAACTCCCATGTGCTCGAAGTTGTCCTGCAGGATGTTGTCGCGGTGCGGGGGGCTGTTCATCCAGGTCGTCATGGCAGCTGTCGGGCTGCTCTGCCCGGCGGCGATGTTCTCACCCATGAAGTTGTAGGGTGCAGGGTCAACCGCATCCAGGCGACCGGCATAGTCAATGCCGTAGTCCTCGGAGTCATGGCTGAAGTAGTCCCGCAGTGCCATGTCACGGGCATGGGCCTGGGCCACGTTGTCAAGCTCGGCGGAACGTATCAGGGCAGGTTTGCCCTGGACAGCGCGCTCCTCATTGACTTTTGTGAGGATGTCGTCTGACCAGGCCCGCAGTGAGACATTCTGGTACACGCCGTCGGCATCTCCGATGGCCGGCAGGGTGTGGTAGGCATCCTTCAGCCAGGATGTGACATTGTCATCCGTGGCGGGGCTGAGGTCCTGGAACATTTCCACCGGCGGGATCTCCGGGTTGCCGCCTCCGCCGTTGCCACCACCACCATTGCCGCCTCCACCATTGCCGCCTCCACCGTTGCCAGGCGGAGGATTGTTGCCGGCGGGGGCGGAGCCACCGCCGCAGGCACTCAGCCCGAGTAGCAGCAGGATCAGCATCAGGGCATTGGTCAGGCGCGCAGGCACAGGGTTCATGTTGGATCTCCTCATTTCTGGTCAGGGAAATTCTACCCCGTGCCAGGCAGCGGGCCTGCGGGACGCAGTATTCGCCTACTGACGGCTGAGCAGGGTGCGCTTGATGTCGAGGTAGTAGCGCTTCTTGAGCGTGGGCTTCAGCATATCCGCCGTGGCGAACAGGGGTGCCGGGTTGCAGACCGCGCTCGATAGCTTGCGCTGCATCTGGTTGGCTATACCGTAGTCCATCGCCGGGCAGCTTTCATCGCTCGTCGGGTAGTCCATTTCCTTGAGGCGGTCGACGGCCATCCCGAGCATCAGTGGATCCCGGTGGTAGTAGGCAATGTGGCTCATGCGGGAAGCCAGGTAGCCGCCTTCCCAGCCCTCGATGCGGGTGAAGGGCTCCAGGGTGTCGAGGCTGCTTTCACCGCTGGCAGCAATCACGTAGCGGCGCAGGCCCTCTTCGTATTCAGTCTCGGAGTAATCCTGGTTATTCTGGGCAGCCTGGGCGCACAGTAGCTTGATGTAATCTCCGCCGACGATGTCACTGACCTGGCAGACCGTGGCCAGCACCTTCCAGTCGGAGGGGCCGAACAGGCGCACGGTCGGGAGGCGCGGAATGGCGAGGTGGATCAGCTTGCCCATCAGGCGGAAATCGAAGAGCACGTGCGGATTTGCCGCGATGTCAATCATCTCGAAGGTGAAGTAGAAGTTGTGGAGTGGATTCCTGTCGCTGTTCTTTCCCATTCTATCCTCCCTTCATGGATTGCCCGGAGACTAAATCATAACCTTTTTCCGGGAATAAATCCATATTAACTTTGCCGCAGTTTGCACAACGGACAGGCTGGGCACCCATCTGGGGGGATAGTCCCTGACCACCTGGATCCAGCAATAATGAAGCCTCAGGGTTCGACCGGGTCCTTCTCACGCCCCGCCGGAGGGTACTTTTCCCAGAGTTCCTCAATATTGCCAATTTCGTCCAGCCGGGCAAATATTGCGTCGAAGTCCTCGTAATGCTCCTCGAGCTGCCTGCGATCCAGGGCATAGTAGCCATCCGCGATGTCCACCACGCTGCGCAGGGCCGCGGCCAGCAGCTGGTACTGCTCGATCGCAAGGCTTCCGTCAGCCCCCGCGCCCCCGGTGTCCAGCAGCACGAGCACAAGGCTGCGCTTGAGCTGCACGATGCTGGAGATCCGTACGCTTTCATCAAGCTGGTCGGAGAGAAAGCCCGCCGAGGCATATGCGATCCCGCTGGCCAGCGCCCCACTGAGTGCTGCTTCCGACATGCTGCGCTCGGAATGCGAAACCACGAGCATCCCGTCCAGGTAGCGCTTGAGGGCGGGCCAGTCCTTCTGGGTGAAGGCACAGTCCGCCAGACGGTCGTAGAGGTAGATCGCCTCGCGGTACACGGTGATGTCTGAGGCGTCGGTGTTCGTATTGCGGAATTCCTCCGCCAGGGCCTCGAACATGGCCCGGGCCTCCGCATATTCACCACGCTGGTAGGTGGTCTCGGCTTTCCTGGCATCCACGGCACTGGCCAGCGCCACCTGGCACAGTCCCATAAGCAAGATGAGCACAGCCAGGCCGCCGCGCAGGGATGCACCCCAGGGGATTACGGAAAAGTTCACACAATAACGGTCGTGCATCTGGTCCAATTAACTAAAATAGCCCCATGCCAGTCACCATAAATCTCGCAATCGACGACCCCCGACTGCTGCTGGGGATCGTGGAAGTCAGCGCTGGAAACGTCCACGCCTCCTCCCCGGAGCTGCTCAAGTCCTGCGAAGCTCTGGCAGCGGAAGTCTGCGCGGAGGACTTCAGTCTGGACGAGACAAAGCGTTCCAGCGTTCGCCGGGTCCTCAAGCTGGCGGGCTTCAGCGCCACCGGGCGCAACAAGCCGGCCCATGAGTTCCTGCTGGCTGATGTGCGCGAGCGCGGCTCCTTCAACATGATCAACAACTGCGTGGACGTGAACAACTACGTCTCACTGAAGCATGCCCTGCCGATCAGCATCCTCGACAGCGGCAAGCTGCTGGGCGCCCTGACCGTGCGGATCGGCGGGGAGGAGGAGAGCTACACCTTCAACAATGCCGGGCATGAGATGGTCCTCAAGAAGAGCATCGTGCTGGCCCACGGCCCGGAGAGCTCGATGCCGACGGGCGGGCCGGTGAAGGACTCGATGGCAACGAAGATCTTCGAGGGCGCGACGGATTTCATCGCCGTGCTCTATGCATCCACGGAAGGCTTTTCGCGCGAGGCAGTACAGTCCGCAGTGGACGAAATGGCAACGCTGCTGGCCCGCGAGACAGGCGGGACGGTCGTCAGGCAGGCAGTACTGCCGGACTAGGTTGGAGCTTGCCGGCAACCTGCTCCCTGCAGCCTACTCCTCACTCGATTCAGCGCTGACCGTCGCAGCCTCTTCCTTGTCCTCATCGGTGAAGATGCCCTTGTGGTTCTCGCATTCGGCGTTGGAGCAGTAGCGGCGGAAGCGGTCCGTGCCCTTGATCTTCTGCTCGGCCAGCCAGTAGCTGCACTTGTCGCACTTCTCCAGCAGCGGCTTGCCCCAGAGCACGAAGTCGCACTTGCCGACCTTCTCGCCCTCGGGGGTTTCGTTGTTGCCACAGACGAGGATCACGCGGCGGTTGGGCAGGCGCTTCTTGTGCAGCTGGCCCTGGCATTTGGGGCACTTGGTCTGCAGTTCGCTCGTGTAGTCACACTTCGGGTAGCCGGAGCAGCCGATGAATTTCGTGCCCCAGCGGCTGACCTTGACGGACAGTTCCTTGTCACACTTCGGGCAGGGGTACTCCACCTTCTGGCCGGCCTCGCTGACCGGACGGTCGATGATGTTGCCCTTCTCGTCAATGTTCTTGATGTTGGAGCATTCCGGATAGGCACTGCAGCTCAGGAAACGGCCGAACTTGCCGTGGCGCAGGAGCATCACACTGCCGCACTTGTCGCAGCTGTGCTCGGTTTCCTGCGGCTTGGCCTTGAAGTACTTCTTCTCCGCGCCGGCGCTGTCAACCTTGCTCTTGAACGGAGTGTAGAAGTTGCCAAGCACCTTGCGCCAGTCCATCTTGCCGTCTTCCACCTCATCGAGCTTGCCCTCCATGTCGCGGGTGAAGCCCACGTCGACAATCTCCGGGAAGTAGTGCTCCATCATCTCCGTTGTCACGAAGCCCCATTCCGTGGGCTGGAACTGCTTCTGGACCCTGACAACGTAGTTGCGGAAGATGATCGTGTCAATGATCGAGGCGTAGGTGGACGGACGGCCGATGCCATACTCCTCCATGGCCTTGATCAGCGAGGCGTCAGTGTAGCGCGGGGGCGGCTTGGTGAAGTGCTGGCTCGGGCGCAGCTCCTCCAGCTTGATGCTCTCATTGGGGCTCAGCGGCGGCAGTTCGGTCTGCTCAGCCTCATTGCGGGCGTCGCCATAGACCTCGAGGAAGCCCTTGAACAGGGTGTTCGTGCTGCTCAGGCGGAAGGTGTACTGCCCGCCGCTGATCTCGATGGAATGCGTCTCGAATTCCGCCGGCTTCATCTGGCTGGCAACGAAGCGCTGCCAGATCAGGCGGTAGAGCCGCATCTGGTCCTCATTGAGGAAGCGCGCAAGGGTTTCCGGGGCATGCGCGGCTGTTGTCGGACGGATCGCCTCGTGGGCATCCTGGGCGTCCTTCTTGCTGCGGTAGATGCTGGCGCTGTCCGGCAGGTGCTGCCGTCCGAAGCGCTGCACGATCAGGTCCCGCACCTCGTCAATCGCTGCGGGGTTCACGCGCACGGAGTCCGTACGCATGTAGGTGATCAGGCCCTCCGGGCCGCTGCCGAGGTCAATGCCTTCGTACAGCTGCTGGGCGATGCGCATGCTGCGCTTGCCGCTCCAGCCGAAGCGGCGGGCGGCATCCTGCTGCAGGGTGCTCGTGATGAAGGGCGGTGCGGGCTTGCGGGTGTGCTTGCGGCTGGACAGGTCGGAAACCACATAGGCCTGGGTCCGGGCATCGGCCAGCAGCTTGTCGGCCTCCGCCTGGCTGCGGATGATGATGCTGCGGCCGTTGTCAACACCGTTCTCCTCCTCGCGGCGGTGCTCCTCGCTGGGGCGGCCGATGCGCTGGTCACCGATACGCACGAGGGCCGCGCTGAAGGTGTCACTGCTGCGGCTGAAGTCCGCCTCGAAGTTCCAGTATTCCTCGCGGTTGAATTCGCGGATCTCCTGCTCGCGGTCGCAGATCAGGCGTACCGCCACGCTCTGCACGCGGCCGGCACTGAGGCCGGGCTTGATCTTGCGCCACATCAGGGGGCTGATCTGGTAGCCCACGAGCCGGTCCAGCACGCGGCGGGCCTGGTAGGCATCCACCAGTGCGGCATTGATGTCATGCGGGTGCTTGAGGGCCTCGAGTACCGCCTTCTTGGTGACCTCCTGGTACTCCACGCGCCGGACGGGCTTCTTGAGGATCTGCGCCACGTGCCAGGCGATGGCCTCCCCCTCGCGGTCGGGGTCGGTTGCCAGGTAGATCTCGTCAGCATCCTTGATGGCGTCCTTGAGGGCCTTGATGGTCTTGGCCTTGCCGCGGATGTTCTGGTACTCCGGCTCGAAGTTGTTGTCAACGTCCACCCCGAGGCTGCTCTTGGGCAGGTCCCGGATATGGCCGACGGTTGACACCACCTTGAACTCCTTGCCGAGGTAGCGAGCGATGGTCTTGGCCTTGGTCGGTGACTCGACGATCAGTGCTTTATGTCCCATAGGTTATCTGTCTGCCTGAATTGAAATTGCTGCTGCCTATATATAAGGTGTCCAATGAAATTCTTTCAAAGGCGGACATAATATCCGCCGCTGGCCGAGGAGATTAAACCCCTGATCTCCAGCATCGTCAAGAGGCTTGAGCATTTTGCCGTGTTCATCCCGAGCCTGCGCACCACATCATTGACATGTGTCCCTTCATAGCTCAGGGCCTCCAGCACCCGCTGTTCATCAGAGCTGAGGGCTCCCGAAGCCTGCGGTACAACTCCATCCCGCCCAGCCGATTCCGACAGCGAAGGCTCCACAATAGCACCTGTGCCCGAACGCCGCCGCTGACTGATCAGCTGCAGAAGTGCAGCGCGGTTGGTGCCGAATTCAACGAGTATGTCGTCAAGGGTCTCGGTCAGCTTGGCCTGCCCGCGCTTGATCAGATGGTGGTTCCCGGCCACCTGGGGACTCAGCGCGGGACCCGGCAGGGCAAAGATCTCGCGGCCCTGGTCCACCGCTATGCGGGCTGTGATCAATGCACCGCTGCCCATCGGGGCCTCAATTACGAGCGTACCGCGGGCCAGGCCGCTGATGATGCGGTTGCGCTGCGGGAAATGCGTCTTGTGCGGCTCGGTGCCCGGCGCGTATTCGCTGAGCAGCAGGCCCTCCACACTGAGGCGCTCGAACAATTCATGATGGCGCGGTGGATAGCAGACATCCACACCGCAGCCCAGCACGGCGGCCGTCGGTCCATGCACGCTGAGCGCACCTTCATGTGAAGCGCCATCCACGCCCAGGGCCAGGCCGCTGATGACGGGCAGGCCACATTCCGCCAGCTCGCAGCCGAAGTTGCGGGCATGCCTGAGGGCCCGTTCACTGCACTTGCGGCTGCCCACCACGGCAATCCCCTCACCCTCGAGGATTTCCAGGCGTCCGCGGCAGTACAAAAGGATCGGGGCATCGCTGCAGCTGGCCAGCAGCTCCGGGTAGGCGGGGTCGAAGACAGGCAGCAGCTGGATACCCTGCTCCCGCATCCTGGCCAGGTCCGCCGCCGGGTCGCAGCCCATCCGGGCTTCAGCCAGGCGCTGGATTGATCCCGCGCCCAGCGGGAGGCGGCGCAGATTCTCCTCTGAAAGGCTGATAAGTTCCGCCAGATCGCCGAGATATTTCTCGGTTTCCTGCAGCTGGGCCACGCTGATGTTCCGGGCCAGCGAAAGCAGGTATATTGCCTGCAGCTTACTTGTCATGTTTATATATTATCCGATACTACCTGACAAATGTGAAGCTTCTGCAGAAAATGGCTGATTTGCTGAGCAGAAGACCCTGCTTGCAAAGTGTTTCCTCAATTTGGAGGGCTTGTGTATATTTTCAGATTCCGTTTTTCGGGGACAATATATATGAACAGGGACTGGTGTTCCTGGAGCTAATTACAGATGCGGGAAGCATCAGCATGATAATTCCCAGTGGAAGGCAAAGTATTTTGGAACGGTACCCTTGCCTGAAGCACAGAAGAATCAAGCAAGTGTTTCCCGGCTACCGGCTATAAGTGTAAATATAGCCATTTCGCCTGGATGAATCCATTTGGGAAGGGCTGGGCCTGGCCTACCCTGTGGATTTTTCCAGGCGTCCTAGTTTTCTGCGCCGGGTGAGCATTGCGCTGGGACCAGAAGAGCCTTAGAATCTCACTGAGATCCTGTAGGGAGAAAGGCGTGACGCGAATCCATCAGTACTTCCTTTTGCTGCTGCTCGGCACATTGCTTATGGCTGGCTGCAGTGGCAATAGCGGAGCCCAGCAGTCTGCTGCTCAGCAGACAGAACAGCTGAACGGGCCGCCGCCGGCCAGCCTGCCGCCCCTCTCGGTGCTGGACAGTCTTGTGCCGGCTGATACGCGCAGCAGTTCCAGCAACAAGCTGGAATTCCTCGACGTTGGATACAACTCCGCCAGTGAAAGCGGTGTGCTGCAGCTGCCGGGAGTACTGAATCTCACGGTCGGCGAGAACCCCACCGCCTGGGCGCTGTACTCGGCCGCCGGACTGGAACCGGAGGGCAGCGTCGTGCCCAGCGGTCTGCAGACGATCTTCAACAAGCCCATGTATGTGGCGGTGGCTGACTTCGGCAGCGGCCGCTGGCAGTGGCACAAGCGCATCGCCCCCGGCACACTGCCCCTGACGGGTGGCAACGCACTGGTCTCTCCTGCGGGTAACGTGTTCATTGTGGCCCTGGCCTGGCAGCAGAGCACCCAGCTTTCCAGCCTCCAGCTGCAGTTCAGCGGCGAGGTGCCGGCTTCCCCGGCCGCGCAGATCAATGTGCCGGCCAGCGTTGTCAGCGGCTACGAGCTGGAATATGACGCCGTCGGCAGCACAGCCGGCAGCGGGGCCGTGATCACGGGCGTGACCTACGACTTCGGCGACGGGACGGGTACGACAATCGGCACCGCGGTGGACATCCCGGTGACCCACACCTACACACTGCCCGGCACATATACCGCCAGCGTGCGGATTGACAACGACCTCGGCTACAACGACTACGCCTCGGTGGAAGTGCTGGTCGGGGGCGGGAACACCGAGCTGCTCGTGGTTGCCAACTCCGACAGCCCGGACAGCATGGCCCTCGCCGACTACTACATGTCGCCGCTGACGGGCCGCGGGATCGCCACGACCCAGCGCTTTGAACTGCCGCTGGGCGCTGATCCGGCCCCGACGATCGACCGCCAGGACTACGAGATGCAGATCCGCGACCCGCTGGCCGCCTTCCTCAATGCCAGCGGTTTCAGGGACAGCCTGAAGTACATCCTGCTGATGGAGGACATCCCGCACCAGATCCCCGGCACGAACGGCGGGGACATCAACCTGAGTTCATTCAGTGCCGTTGACAGCGAACTGTGCACCCTGTTCTCCGGGGACAGCTACCCCAGTCCGTCCTTCCTGTGGAACGAGGAGGAATGGGAGGACTTCCGGCTGACCGGACAGAACAATGCCAGCTTCTACATCGGGCTGGCCGACCTGGACACCGAGTACTCCTTCAGCCACGGGGCCTACAAGGTGACGGACAGCGGCGGCACGAAGTATGACCTCGACTACCTGGTGGGCCGACTGGACGCCTATACCCATGCGGACGCGCTGGCGCTGGTGGACCGTTCACTGGCAGCGGACACGAGTGGCAACGGCTGGGTGGTCTATGACACCACCCCAGCGCGCTTCCCGCTGGACACGATGTCAGACCCGGTCTGGCCGTACTCGGATGACAATGACGGCCTGTGCGGTCAGGAGGAAATGGCCGCGGCGGGGCAGAACTACTTCATCGACCTGACCACGACTCGCGTGATCGGCCAGGCGAGCGACGGGATGCCCGCCGGCAGCGTTGCCAACGTGATCGCCTACGCCGGCTGGGGCGTAAACCACTCCGGCGGCAGCTGGCCCAGCGGCAATGAGTACATCCTCGACGACCTGCTGTTCACGTACCTGCCGGGCTGCGCCTGGATCAGCTACGAGAGCTTCAACGGTACCGACTTCGACGGCGAGACCGTGGACACTGACCGCTCGGACATCGGCCGCAACGGCCAGGGGCAGATCTGTGACTTCCTGCACAGGGGTGGCACGGTAGCCATCGGGCATGTCTACGAGCCCTGGACGATCGCCGTCGGCGACGAGCGCGCGGTGTTCTACCGCTATGTCGTTAAGGGCGACCGCTGGATCGAGGCCGCCTACAAGGGCCTCAGGTGCCTGAGCTGGATGGATGTGGTCGTCGGCGACCCGCTGTGCCGGGTGGTGGCTGACAACTAGCTCGCCAGACTGACTACGCCGATCTCTGCTATCTGCTCGCGGGCGCTGGCAATGTTCTTTTCCGCGATCTCGGCCGGGGCCAGGGTGCCCTCGGCGCGGAACACATGAGCTTCCTCCAGCCCGATGAAGCTGAGGATCTTCTCCAGGTAGCTGCGCTGGAATTCCCAGTCCTGCCTGTCCGGGCCGTAGGCGCTGCCGCTGGCCAGTACCAGGTAAAGCTGCCTGCCCGACAGCTGGCCCACGGGTCCGTCCGCTGTGTACTGCACCGTGCGGCCGACGCGCACCACATGGTCCAGCCAGGCCTTGAGCGTGCTGGGGATGCTGAAGTTGATCATCCCGGAGCTGACAACCACATGGTCGGCCCATTCCAGCTCCTCAATCAGTTGATCGCCCAGGCCCACGAGCCGCTGTTCCAGCTCACTGCGCTCCTCCTGCGGCTTGAACACACCGCTGGTGTAGTCCGGCGTGATATGCGGCAGCGGCTGCTGTGCCAGATCGCGGACCTTTACTGCCGCTCCGGGGTACTGCTCCTGCAGCTGCTGTACCAGCTCCTGGCCCAGCTGGCTGGAAACCGAGGCCCCGCCCCGCGGGCTGCTCTTGATGAATAGAATCCTTGTCATACTACAATCCACCTTTCAATTTACCTTCACAATTCCTGGTTGCTTGGATCTTATATCTCCCTGGTCCGGACAAGCTCTTAATCCCGACACTTTCTTCAATTCTGGGTGTTTCCCCGGACAGCAGGCAATGTGTTATCCCTCCCTGATTGCCCCGCCGCCCGCGCTCAGGTAGGATTGAACTGCATGCATAACCGGCTGAACTTTCCTGTATCCCTGTTGATCCTGCTGCTGTGCTCCTGTGGGGGCGGGGGCACACCCGTTGACAACCCTGATCCCGGACCGGGACCGGGAAACGCTGAGCCGCAGCTCAGTGATCCCTCCGAGGTGCAGAGCCCGCAGGCCCTGCTGCCCGCCCTGTCCCTCACCTGGCCGACCCAGGGCGGCGGACCGGGCAACAGCGGGCGCACGCAGCTGGCCCTGCCAACTGCACAACCCACCATCGCCAGCCTGACAAGCGTCAGCGACCTGACCAGCAGCGCTGCGCAGCTTGCCCCGGACGGCAGCATACTGGTGGGTAGCGGGGCCCTGCTGATGAAATTCAGCAAACAGGGTGAGCCGCTCTGGCAGCGCAGCCTGCAGCGCCAGCTCAATGCCACGCCCTTCGTGGATGCCAACGGGCAGATCGTGATCTCCACGGGCAGCCCGATCTGGCAGGACGCCCAGTCGCGCAGCAACTGGATTGAGGCCCTGGACCCTGCCGGCCAGAACCGCTGGCGCCATGAGACCGCGGACTACCCTGCGCTTATCTACGCCATGACGGCCGAGGGATCCCTGCTCGTGCGCAGCGGCTTCGGCGAACTGCGCATGCTGGATTCCGCGGGAAACATCCTCTGGCAAAGCGAGCTCGCAGCCGACGCGATCTACAACGCCGTGATCGCGGATAATGGCAATATATATACAGGTACCGACCAGACTGCCCTGCTCTGCCTGGACAGCAGTGGCGCAGTGCAGTGGGAGCACACACCGGCCGGTCAGAACGCCTCTGCACTGACAACGAACCGCCGCCTGCTGCACCCGGATGGCCCGGTCATCCTGCTGACAGGCAGCGAGGGCCAGCCGGAATCCTTCCGGGTCAGCCTGCTCAACCACTCCGGCAGCCTGCTGGACAGCTGGCCCTGCGGGGAGCAGTTCAGCTTCACGGGGCTTGATGACAATGGCAACCTGCTGCTGCATGACCGCGAAAGCCGCATCAGCACATTCAGCACGACCGGGGAATTACTGGCAACGCAGGTCCCCGGCTACGGTTTCCCCTTCGGCATCAATGCCCGTACACCGCAGCGTTACTTCAGCGTGGTCGCCCAGCCGGATGACTACAGCGAGTACCTGCTCACGAGCACGGATGCCAGTGGCACGGAACTGTGGCGCTTCTCCAGCAGCTGGAGCTTCCGCTACCCGGTGCTCGGAGCGGAGGGCCAGCTGTACTGCGGGGATGAGCAGAGCTTCTTCGCGCTGGACAGCCAGGGCCGCAAGCACTGGCAGCAGATCCACGGGGACCGGCTGGCGGGCCTGAGTGTGGCGGGCTCCGAGCGGATCTACTCCGCCGGCGGACGCAACGTGTATGCCTTCGACCACGCAGGTCAGCTGCAATGGCAGATCAGCGCGGATGGCATCGTCAGTGCGGCTCCGGCCCTGCTGCCCGGCGGGCAGATCGCATTCGGCGACAGCGCGGGCCTGTTCTACATCTATGAAAACAACGGCCGGCGGATTTCCAAGTATATCCTCGAGGGCAGCGTTGTCAGCAGCCCGGCGGTCGGGGCGGACGGCACGCTGTTCGTGGGCACGACAGAGGGGGAACTGTACTCCTTCTCAGCGCAGCTGGAACCGCTCAGGCAATTCAGTGCGGACAGCGGAATCCGCGTCAGCCCGGCGATCGACGGCGACGGCACGGCGTTTGTGGCAACACAGGACGGACATATCCATGCGGTCTACAGTGACGGAATCGAGGCCTGGGAGCACAACCTGGGCGAAGCTCTGGCCAGCCAGCTGGTGGTGGGCGACGAGTACCGCATCTTCGGGGCCACGGCCTCCGGGCGTGTTTTCGCCCTGCACTCCTTCGATGGCAGGCTCGTCTGGGACCACTACCTGGGGGCCAGTGTGGCGGGTGGCCTGGCACTGGATTCCACGGGCCGCCTGCTGGTGGCCACGGATGACCCGGCCGGGAAGCGCGAGGAACCGCAGCTTGAGCGCAATGGCACGGGCCGCGGGCTGTACTGCTTCAGTGCCGACGGCGCTGTGGACTGGAGCCTCAACGGACCGTACTCCTTCAGTGGACAGCCCCTCGTGGATGGCAGCGGCCGGATCTGCTGCGAGGCCGGCGGCTGGCTGATCTGTGCTGACAGTGAAGGTCAGGAGCAGTGGCGGCTGCAGGCCGGCTTCGAGGATGACATCACGAATGCCGTCCCGCTCGCCGAAGGCCGCTTTGCGGTGGCCAGCGGCACGCAGCTGCTGATCATGGAGTGAGCCAGCTGGCATTTGCGGGTATAAGAACGTTGAACACGCAAACGAGCACTGTTTGGGAAGCAGAGCCGGATACGCAGCAACAACGCAACGGGGAATGATTGAGGCGCTGAAGATGCCTCATTAATCATAGCGGGAAGGTATCGCAACAGAAGAACAGCCAACACCGGGATTCAGGCCCTTGAACCCTGTCAATGTGTCCAGACTCATGCCAATTCGCATGTGGCCTGTGCGGCGCTGACAGGAAAATCTGCCCAGGGGAAGTGCAGACTCGCCATCATCAACTTACCCATGGGCGGGCAGGTTTATACGCACCTGCCCGCCGGCATTTATCAGTTCGAGTTGTAGGCCAGCAGCTTGCCTGTGAAATCGCTGATGTACAGGGTCGAGTCCGCTGCAAGCACAGGACTGGAATAGATCACCGCGCTGATGAATCCCTCGGACCACTTCATGCTGCCGTTGGGATTCAGTGCATACAGGGTACCCGCATGACCGGCGATGTGGATCGTGCCGGCAGCGTCGACCAGCGGTGAACTGCGCACGAGATTGCCCGTGGGCCAGGCCCAGTTTACGGCGCCACCCTGTGCCAGTGCATAGAGACTGCCATCGTCACAGCCGACATAAACCGTGCCATCCTCCGCAATTGCCGCCGTGGAACGGATTCCCGCCGGCGCAACGAACGGCCAGGCCACGGTCCCGTCAGGGTTGACCG
>JAHEFU010000223.1:1633-4586 GCA_024645305.1 Planctomycetales bacterium | reverse complement strand
CGTCAGCTGCCTGTTTACCACCACACAGTCGGATCATCGTCTGAATAGCGGGGCCTGTGGTCTGAAGCAGCTTCAGGCTGTGGTCGAGATTCAGACTCGATACGCTGTAGCAGTTCCGTGTAATCCGCAGGAGGAATGTAGCCCGGCAGCAACTGGGCCACCTGCATGCGCCAGTGGCTGAACTGGCTGCTGGCCATTTCCTCGGAGGGATTCGAATAGGTTCCTTCGTCACTGAGAAATCCGCGCATGCCAAACAGGTCCAGCTTGGCGACGCGTTCGCCATCGCCCTCATCACGCTGCACCGGCCGGTTCATCGAACCTCGCAGGTAGCGTCCGCCGTTGACCTCGTTTTCCACGCCGTCGCGGATGAACTCATCCCCGCTGCCGAAATAACCGCCCATCAGCTCGCTGTCCCCGAGCAGGCTCAGATCCCCGGTGCGCTCGAACTGCTCTATGTCATCGGCGTCGAAGTCCCCGTCGCCATCGCGGTCAGCATGCTTCGCCAGGTACTCATGCAGGGCCCGGCGCTGCTCGGGGGTAAGTGACTCGTGGGATCCGTCTATACCGGCTGTTTCCGGTTCATCAGCCACTTCATAGGGCACCGGCCACCAGCCGGCATAATCCGCTTCCGCCTGCGCATATGTACCCAGGCAGATCAGGCTCAGGCAGGTCAGTGTCAGAAGTCTCAGCATCCAGGCTCCCCGGTGCCGCCGATGGCGGTTCCTGTCCCGATTGTAACAGAGCCTGAGCGGTGCTTCAGGAATCCAGCAGGTACTGTGCAGCAGCCTGCATCTTGGCAATGAACACACTCTTGTCGAAGCGCCGGGCATGCTGGCGGATCGTCTGGCTGTCGAAGCTGCCGCGTTCAAGGGCATCAATGGCACCGTCAAGGGCCTGGGGGGTCTGCTCATTGAACAACACCCCTGTCTTGCCATGGATCACCGTTTCCGCCGTTCCCCCGTGACCAAGGGCCACCACCGGGCGGCCACAGGCCTGGGCTTCCACCGGGATGATGCCGAAGTCCTCCTCGGCAGGGAAGACCAGCGCGCGGCAGTTCTGATATAGCACGCGCAGCTCCTCGTCGCTGACAGCTCCGATGAATTCCACATTGCGCTTCGCCATGCGGCGCAGGCGGCCGCCCTGCGGTCCCTCACCCACGATCAGCAGCTTCTCCTGGCGGTTGTTGAAGGTCTCGATCACGAGATCAAGGCGCTTGTAGGGCACGAAGCGGCTGACCGCCAGGTAGTAATCCTGCTGCCCGAGTGGGTCCGGCACGAAGTAGTCGGTGTCCACCGGCGGGAAGACCACCGGGGCCTCCCGGCCGTAGATACGGCGGATGCGGCGCTGCACGGTCTGTGAAATGGCAACGAACTTGTCCACACGCTGGGCGCTCTGCAGGTCCCAGCTGCGCATGTAGTGCGCAGTACCGCGAAAGACGCTGCCAGCCAGCGGTGAGAGTTTGGTATGCTCGAGATAGGTCTGGTAGAGATCCCAGACATAGCGCATCGGCGTGTAGCAGTAACACAGGTGGCGCTGGTCGCTGTGGGTCAGCACGCCCTTGGCAACAGCATGGCTGGAGGAGATCACGAGGTCGTAGCCGCGCAGGTCCAGCTGCTCGATGGCATAGGGCATCAGTGGCAGGTACTTCTGCCAGTTGCGCGTAGCCCCGGGCATACGCTGCAGCGGTGAAGTGATAATCGTGGCATTATCCAGCTCGGGGGGCGATGTTTTCCTGTCATGCACGAGGGTGAAGATCGGTGCCTGCGGGAACATCTGGTGCAGCAGGATCAGGCAGCGCTCCGCCCCGCCAAAAGTTGTCACCCAGTCGTGGACCAGCGCAATGCGGGGCCTAGCGGCCATTCTCATTCACCTCAAACTGCAGTACACCGGGAATGGTGCTCAACGGAAGGTATTTCATGGTTACCCAGTTCCTTGCGGCCATCCCCGCCAGCGGTGAGGGCCCGGCGTCCAGCAGCTGGTACCTGAGTGCCGGCTCCAGTACGCGTGGCTTGACCGTCAGGGTCAGCTTGCGGGCGAACACCGCATCGGAACTGCACCAATATATCAGGCGGTACTGTTCATCCGCCGGCATGTAGAACCAGAAACCGAACAGATTGTCCTGACCTGGGTAGACGCGAAATGCCTCGATCGGGTCCGGGGCGAATTCATCATCGTATTCCTGTGCCATCACGAGGTCGTAGGCCTCCGGCTGCTCGTAGATGCGCACCTCGAAATCGAATGCCGGCAGCACCTGGTAGCCATCCTGGATAGTCTGATTGAGCGTCCGCAGCGCAAAGTAGCTGGCCTTGTAGTTGCCCATGCCGTCAATCAGGCCGCAGCACTGGGCCGGGCGCAGCATGCTGGCGTCGCTGTCCTGGATGGAAGAGATGATGATGCGGTCCACACCCAGCCAGCCCAGGTAGAGCACCGCGCGGGTATAAGCGCTGGCCTGCTGCACCTGGTCCACGCCGATGTCAGTGATGTCATAGCTTGTGCTGAATCCCAGTGAAGTAATCCAGACCGGCTTGCCCCGGGCCCGGCACCATTCCATGATCTGCAGCATGTATGGCAGTGAATGCTGGAAGCGGGCGCGGCGCGAGATGCTCTCTATCCCGTCAGTTGGCGGGAAGAGGTTGAATGCCAGCATGTCAAGGCTGTCCATCCCTCCACCGTCCTCCAGCATCTGCAGGAAGGTCAGGTCGGAACCACGGATACCGGCGCAGACGATCTGCGCGCCTTCATCAGCCTGCTTGATGGCCCGACCGCTGTGGCGCAGCAGTTCAATGTAATCCGCGCTCTGGATGCCGATCTTGTAGTTGATGTCGTCAAGCAGCTGGTAGCTGTCAAAGGTTGAGCCGTAACGCGTGGCAACAGCCGTACAGAAGGTCGTGTAGAAGTCCAGGCTGGCACTGACCGCTGTCAGCACCGGAAGAATCTCGAAGCCGTCACGGCT
>JAHEFU010000223.1:0-1623 GCA_024645305.1 Planctomycetales bacterium | reverse complement strand
CGTCGCTGTCACCCTGGAAAGCCTCCATCGGAATGCTCAGGCGCACAAGCTGGCAACCGGTTTCGCGGGCCACCTGCACCTGCTGGCGGGTCAGGTCATAGTTGTCAAGGTGGATCCCCAGGGGATGGTGCCCGGGTTGGGCCCAGGAAGTGTTCACCGGCTCAGGATTGAGCACCGCCAGGTTGTCACGGCGCGGCATCTCGGGCATGCTGTCCGGCAGGCGGATCCAGTCTGCGTCCTGGGCGCGGACGGAATTGCAGGCCAGGCCGCTCAGGCAGGCCACCAGCAGCAGGATTGCCTTTGAATGGAATCTCATGTATCGAGTTTGCGGATCTTGTTGTACATGTCCAGATGGCTGGAAGCGATATTACTGAAACTGAAGCGTCGCGCGAATTCCCGCTGTCTGGTGATCACTTCATTCCACTCCTGCTCCACCCTTCCCGAGAGCAGGTCGATCAGCAGGACGGCCAGGGAGGTCGCATTGTTCTGTGGCGGCGCGAAATAGGGATGCTCCTCGCTGCTACCGTAGCCCACCACGAGCGGGAGTTCAAGGTGGGAAATTGAAGCCAGACTGGAGCGCTTGGAGCTGAAGCCTTCCGCGAAGGGGAACACCCCGAGCATGCAGCGCTGGGCAAAGGCAGCCAGCCTGTCCTGCGGGATATGTCCGACGCGAACGACTGATTCAGACAGTTCGTACTCGGTGATCAGCCCGAGTACGTGCTCACGCAGCTTGCTGCCTTCGGGGAATTCTCCACCTAGGTAAAGCTGGGGTTGCTTGCCGGCCTCGCGCATCACATGCATGGCTTCCAGCAGCTTGCCAAAGCCCTTGCCCTTGGCCGGCAGACCGTAGTGGAAGATGCTCCATGGTTCACGGGTGGCTGGTCCCTCAATGGCTGGCCAGCCGATCCGCGGCTTGCCCTCGGCCTCGTTCCAGACATCCGACAGCTCCCGCTGGCTGTCAAGCACATTGCCAACGGAAATGGCAACAATGGGCTTGCCTTTGGCCTTCCTGGAGATTGCCATCATCTCCGCCTCATTCGTGACGAAGAACAGGTCGGTGGATGGGAACATCTGGTCCATCACCATTTTTCGCAGCGGATGGGAGGTGCTCCACTCATGTATCGTCACAGCAATGCGGGAACGGGAATTCATTCCTGCCAGGTTTTCCGGCAGGTAGCCTGGAAGCAGGGACTTGCCAAAGCCCCTGGATGGGTACTGGATGTGGACCACGTCAAAGCCGCCACTGACCAGCTCCTTCTTGAAGGCCGGCAGGCTGAGCATGCTGAAACCGTCCTGCGGGTGCAGGAAGAGGGTGTGCAGCTTCTCAAAGGGCTTTGCAAGCGGCCCATGGTTGCGGTCGAAGTACAGGTGCACTTCCCCGTCCAGGGACAGATGCTGAGCAAGCTCGTAGGTGTAGTCCCCGACACCGCACTTCGTGTCCCCCGCGCTGCCGGTAACCAATGCAATCTTCACGCCCTAATTCTAGCCTATTTGAGCTTGGCCCGCGCCCGGCTGGCAGGCTGCTGCTATACTCGGCTCGGAGGGTCCAAATGCAGTATTTATCCCGCGCGGAACTCATCGATGAGATGAAGAATATTGCCCTGCTCGAGGGTGAATTCACGC
>JAHEFU010000222.1 GCA_024645305.1 Planctomycetales bacterium | reverse complement strand
GCTACCTGAAGTCACTGACCAATCCGCGTGACCTGTCGAGTGGCAATCCGCGCTTCCTGCCAGCCGGCAAGACCGGCACGGGGCAGATTGCGGCCACGAGCGGACGGGGCTATGAGGAACACGCATACCTGGCGAGTTTTGCGGGATACTTCCCCGCGAAGGACCCACAATACGTGATCGTTGTCATGTATGCACATCCCCGCAATGGAGTGTACTACGGCGGATCAGTTGCGGCACCGGTATTTTCCCGGATCGTTGACCGGATCTCCTACCTATCATTCGGTGATAGAGCAGAGGTACCAAATGAGACTTGATGACCTGCTGGAGGGAATGGAATCCCTGGACCACCTGGGCCTGTTCGGCGACATGGATGTCGACAGGGTAGTCTGCGACAGCAGGAAGGTGGTGCCTGGCAGTGTCTTTGTGGCGATTCCCGGCACGAAGATTGACGGACATAAGTTCATCCAGCAGGCTCTCGCTGCGGGGGCCTCAGTGATAGTGCAGAGTGCGCCACTCGATCCCGCTGCAACAGGATCCTTTATCCGGGTGGAGGACAGCAGGCAGGCCTACGCCCAGCTAAATGCCCGGCTGTTCGGGAATCCCAGTGAGCGGCTGCGGGTGATCGGCGTGACCGGCACGAATGGCAAGACTTCCACGGCGCTCCTGATAGGGCACCTGCTCAACCAGGCCGGCCGGAATACCGCGGTGCTAGGCACACTCGGACTGCTGCGGCCCGACTCACAGCATTTCCTCAGCGGTACATTGACAACTCCGGACGCGGCAGAGCTGCAGCAGATGATGGCCAATCTTGTCAGCGAAGGTGTCAGCCATCTCGTGATGGAGGTTTCGAGCCATGCCCTGCAGCAGCGGCGCGTGGCCGGGATCCGGTTTGCTGGCGGAGTGTTCACGAACCTCAGCCAGGATCACTTTGACTACCATGGCAGCATGCAGGAGTATGCCGCTGCCAAGGAAATCCTCTTTCGCGATTACCTTTCATCCCAGGGGGGCTATGCCGTCATAAACTGTGATGATGAGACGGGACGCCTGTATGCCGGACGGTTTGATGGACTGCTACTAAAATACGGATCCCTGCGCAGCTGCAATCTCGTGATTACGGAACCCCATGCTGATGCATCCGGTGTCAGCTGGAAGCTCGTGCTCAAAAACGGTATCTGGCCCAGACAGCTGGATGAAGCCAGTAATCTGGCCTGCCTGAAGTGTGGCCTGGCTGGTGATTTCCAGATACACAACTGTACTGCGGCGGCGGGAGTGGCACTGCTGGAGGGTCTGGAGCTGGAACAGCTGAGGTCCGCCCTGGCATCTTTCGGTAACGTGCCGGGCAGACTGCAGCGTATTCCCAATTCCAAGGGGATCAATGTCTATGTGGATTATGCTCATACCCCGGATGCGGTGGACAACGTGGTACGGGCCCTGAGTCGGCTGCTCTCAGGAGAACAGCGTTTGATCACTGTTGTGGGCTGTGGTGGTGACAGGGATCGCAGCAAGCGGCCGCAGATGGGCCTGATTGCCCAGCGGGGCAGCAGCCTGGCCATTTTCACCAGCGACAACCCGCGCACCGAGGATCCGCTGGCTATCCTTGATGAAATCATCGCTGGGCTGGACCGGGACGGTGGACCATGGATCCGTGAGCAGGACCGCAGGCGGGCCATTGAGCGGGCCCTGTCCGAGGCCCAGGGAGGAGACATTGTGCTGATCGCGGGCAAGGGCCATGAGGACTATCAAATCCTCAAGGACCGGACTATTCACTTTTCCGATGTTGAGGAAGTTGAGAGGTATTTCAGCGAAATCGCGGGTATTAATTCCTGATGCGTAACCCAGCCGGGTCAGTGCATTAAAATAATGACCTGCCGGACAACCAGACCGCCACTCTTGTTTGAGGATTTACGGTGGCGGAACACGGTGACCCATAGGCCACACGCTCCGGCAGCGACCGGGATCGCCCGGAAACTTTTCGTATTCAGGTAGGTTAAAAATGTCCAAGGAATCGACTTTTGCAGTCGGTGAGCTTTTGCCTGCGATTGGCGGACGGCTGCTGCATGGCAATCCCGACATCCGTTTCGGCAATTACTGCATTGACAGCCGTTATGTTGATCATCGCACGTTGTTCGTACCCCTGATGGGCCAGAGCCGAGACGGGCACCAATTCATCATCGACAGCATCGGCAAGGGGGCCGTGGCCTGCTTCGTCAGGACGGGGCACCATCAGATCCACGAGATCCTCAGCTGGCTGCGCTCGCAGGTGCAGCGTGGATTCCTCGAATTCGAGGATGTCTGCGTGATCGAGGTGCGGCACACCCTGGTGTCACTGCAGAAGATGGCGGAGTGGTTCCGCCGGCAGTTCGACACGAAGGTGATCGGAATCACCGGCTCGGTTGGCAAGACCGGCACCAAGGAGATGCTGATCCAGTTGCTGACCAAGCGCTTCCAGACGGTCGGAACCGAGAAGAATTTCAACAACGAGATCGGCGTCCCCCTGGCCTTGAGCCGGATTACCGCATTCACTGAGATGAGCGTCGTGGAAATGGCAATGCGGGCCCGTGGCGAAATCAGCCTCTTGTCGCGCATCTCACACCCGAACGTGGCAATTATCACAAACACCTCCGGTAGCCACGTTGGCCGGCTGGGCTCCTTCGAGGAAGTCTACAAGGCCAAGGGGGAAATCGTGGATGGCCTGGTCCCCGGCGGGACCATTGTCCTGAATCGCCGCGATGAGAACCTGTTTGGCATTCTCGAGGAAATCAAGGTGCGCAAGTCCAATCCGGAGGACTACGACATCATGTACTTTGATGCCTCCGAAGCCTACCGCAACTGCGGCATCCCGCCCTTCATCACGCGCAATGACAACTTCGAACTGCCCCGGGAACTTCCGGATGCCGATGTCTGGCTGGAGGATGTGGAACTGCTCGGACTTGATGGCAGCCGCTTCAAGCTCTGCACCCGTGAGGGCAAGGTGGATATCAACCTGCAGATGCTCGGTCGCGGTGCCATTGACAACCTGACGGCAGCCGCCACTGTGGCCCTCAAGATGGGGCTCACGCTCGATGAGATCGCCGATGCAGCGCCGGACCTGCTGCCGGCACCGCAACGGCTCAACCTGTTCCAGCTGGGGCAGGACCTGTTTGTGGTGGATGACTGCTACAACAGCTCTCCCGCCAGCGTACGGGACAGCCTGGAACTGCTGCTCAACATTGACGACAGCTTCGAGAAGATCCTGGTGATTGGGGACATGCTTGAGCTGGGGAAGTACGAGACACTCCTGCACCGGCAATGTGCCCTGACAACACTTAACCTGCCCCTCAAGCAGGTCTATGCCATCGGGCCGCGCATGAATGCCTTCAATGAAGTGGAGGGCCTGGAGGATGTGGAACTGTTCTACATTGAAGGCCACAGTGAGCTGGAGTCTTCCATGAGCCACCGGCCGGAGGACCAGCGATTCGGGGCCCCGATGGCCGGAAATGAGCGCAGCCAGCGTGAATTCGGCGCTCCCATGCGGGGAGGTGGTGCCGGACGAGGCAATCCCCAGGGAAATGACAACCGCCAGCGGGGGGATACCGTGATCCTCGATGACCGCGCCGCCAGCAAGCTCAGTGCACTGCTGCTGACAGCGATCAACCGCAATGACAAGCCCAAGGTCGTGATGGTCAAGGGCAGCCGCGCGCTGCACCTGGAGCGCGTCGTCAATGACCTGCTCAACGGCACGGCGGTCTGAGCTTGGGAACTGTCCTGCCAGTCCTGCTTGGCTCCATGGTTGTGGGCTGGGTGCTTTTCTTTGCGTACCTGAAGTTCGTCGGCGGGAAAATGGACCAGGCCTTCCGCGATGCCGGACCCGTGAGCCATAAGCAAAAGGGCAGCGTGCCCACCGGGGCGGGGATCGTATTTGCGCTCACCGCGGCGGGAGTTGCCATTTGGACGTGGTTCACACAGTCTGATGTAACGACAGCCGCCATATTCGCGGCCGGTGCCTTGATGGGGCTGCTGGGTTTCATTGACGACCGGGCAAAAGTCACGGGTGGGTCTGCCGGACTCAAGGCCCGCTTCAAGTTCCCGGCTATGCTGATCCTTGGGGGCCTGCTGCTCCTTGTAATCCGTGAGCAGTTACTGCACGGCCATGAGTCTTCATACTACATGGTCAACTGGCTGCTTCAGCTTCCGGTTCCGGTGTACTTCCTGCTGGGGCTTTTCGTCTGGCTCGGCGCAATAAATGGCAGCAACTTCACTGATGGCCTTGACGGGCTGCTTGGCAGTACGAGCATGCCGATACTGTTGATTATCCTATTGCTTTTCGGCGAGGTTCCCTATGGCCTGCCGGTAGCTCTTTTCCTCGGCTTGATTCTGGCGTTCCTGTTCTTCAACTGGAAGCCTGCCCGGATATACATGGGAGACAGTGGATCCCTTTGTATCGGGGCACTGGTGGCAGGAATGTTCCTCTCCAGCATATGGTGGTTGTTCCTTGGGCTCTGCGCTTTCATCTGGGTCATGGAAGTGCTTAGCGTGATGATCCAGGTTGTTTACTTCCGGATCACGAAAGGCCAGCGCCTGTTCCTGATGACACCGATCCACCACCACTTTGAGCTGGCGG
>JAHEFU010000221.1 GCA_024645305.1 Planctomycetales bacterium | reverse complement strand
CGGTGAAGTCTACGGCTGGGCCGGCTGGAGTCCCGACGGCGCGGTGCTGACCCTGCGTAATCCATCGGCTGAGCAGCGGACGATCCAGCTTGATCCCACTGACGTATTCGAACTCACAGGCCTCAAGGCTGAACTCCCCGTGCTGCTGAGTCCATTTACTGACCAGCGGGTGCAGCAGCTGGATTTCAGCAGCAAGCCCACGGCCACCCTGGAGCTGCAGCCCTTTGAGGTGCTGGTCTTCAGCTCAGGCGACTGAAGAGCTCCCACTGAGGCCTGCCCTGTACAGGAAGGGGTGGAAGTGTCAAAATAGATCCGGGATCCAGCCTGCTGGTGGCTGAACCCTACTAATTCCAGGTCTGCGGGAGAACCGATGTCTGACAGTCCGCTTACGACTAGCCTCAGGAAGCTGCGCCAGCATCTCCTGACCGGCGTTTCCTATGCCATCCCCTTTGTCGCTGCGGGCGGTATCCTGATCGCCCTGGCGCTGGCCTTCGCTCCGGCGGGTGAAGGCCAGGGACCGGATCCCTCGGGCATACCATTCCTGAATACGATGCTCCAGATCGGCGTGGCGGCATTCTCACTGCTGCTGCCCGTCCTCGGAGGCTACATCGCCTATGCCATTGCCGGGCGACCGGGACTCGTGGCTGGCTTCGTGGGCGGTTACCTCTGCGGCCACATTCCTGTTGCCAATCCCGCGCCCGGCGCCGCTGCGGAGGTCAGTACCGGCTTCCTCGGTGCGATCGTGATCGGCCTGCTGGCGGGCTGGATCGTCAACCTGGTGAAGAAGATCCCCGTGGGCAGGTACCTCAAGCCGATCATGCCGATCCTGATCATCCCGATCCTGTCCTCGCTCGCAATCGGTGTGCTAGTGCTGTATGTGATCGGCAACCCGATTGCTGACATGATGACCTCCATGACGGCCTGGCTGGAAACAATGGGCACGGGCAACCAGGTGGTGCTGGCCATGATCCTCGGGGCGATGATCGCCTTCGATATGGGCGGACCGGTCAACAAGGTGGCCTTCTTCTTCGGGGCCGGACTGATCAAGGATGGCAACTATGCCGTGATGGGTGCCTGCGCAGCCGCGATCTGCACCCCGCCGCTCGGAATGGGACTGGCCACGCTGCTGCAGCGGAAGCTCTGGAAGGAGGAGGAGCGGGAAGCGGGCATCGCCGGTCTGGCGATGGGCATGATCGGCATCACCGAAGGGGCGATCCCCTTTGCCGCCGCCGACCCGCTGAAGGTCATTCCCTCGATCATCGTCGGGTCGATGGTGGCCTCCACGATCGCCATGCTCGGCAATGTGGGCGACCATGCCCCGCACGGAGGCCCGATCGTGCTCCCCGTGGTTGACAACAAACTGATGTACATCATTGCCATCATCGCCGGCACATTCGTGACTGCCCTGATGATCAACGCGATGAAGGTGATCTCGCAGCGCAATGCGCAGCAGGACGAGGCAGCCGCAGCCGAGGCTGCCGGCTAGCCAGGAGGAGGAAGGCTCTTGAAGATAGTTGCAGTGACGGCCTGCCCGACAGGCATCGCACACACATACATGGCGGCGGAGCAGCTGGAGAAGACCGGCCGCGAACTGGGTCACACTGTCAAGGTGGAGACCCAGGGTGCGATGGGCATCGAGAACGAACTCAGTCCAGCCGAGATCGCCGCCGCGGATGCAGTGATCCTCGCGATTGACATCGAAATCGAGCAGCGCGAACGCTTCGAGGGCATGCGCATCATCGAGGTGCCGGCCCAGCTGGCAATCCGCGACCCGAAATCCATCTACGCGAAACTGGACAGCTGACGCACGATGCCGCTTGAGTACCGTTTCAGCTGTCCCCTGCACAATGGGCTGCATGCGCGGCCCGCCAGCCTGCTGGCGGAACTCGCCTCGCGCTTTGATGCCTCAGTCAGCCTGTGCAGTGAAAGCAGCGGTGAACGGGCGGATGCCAGCAGCGTGCTGGACCTCGTGGCGGCCGGCTTCGGGCATGGTGAAACCTGCCTGCTCAGGGTCGAGGGCCGACAGGAGGCCCTGGCCTATGCGGCACTTGTCGAATTCATCAGTTCCGTCCTGCCCGGCTCGGATTCACCGCTGGATAGGCAACTGACCGAGGTGAACAGGGCAGCCAGTCTGCCGCATGCCCTGCGTGGGCTGGTTGACAACTGGATCAGCGGCATTCCCGCCGGGCCCGGACAGGTCCTTGCACCCATCCGGCTGGCTGGTGGAGTACATCTACCGGAGCACCCTGGCAACCAGCATCCGCAGAGTCCAGCGCTGGAACTTGAGCGTTTCCGGCAGGCTCGGGAATCCGTGCTGCAGCGACAGGAGGAGCACCTCGCCCTGTGCATTGGCAAAATGGAATCCCAGATCCAGCAGGCCATGCTCAGCCTGGCCCGTGACAGCAGCCTGCAGCAGACGATTGCCGGTCTGATCAGTGATGGAGGCCAAAGCGCAGCCGAAGCGGTCGTCAGCGCAATCCGGCGGTACTCCAGGCGCCTCGCCGAGTCGGACAGTACATACCTTCAGGAGCGCCGCGGTGACCTGGAGGACATCGGCCTCCAGCTACTGGAGGAAATCACCGGTGAAGAGCTGCGCGGTCGACCGTTGGAGCTGGCAGAGGACAGCATCGTCTGCGCCCCCAGCCTGTCAACCAGCACAATGCTGGCACTGGACAAGTCCCTGCTCAAGGGCCTCGTCCTAACTGAAAGTGGACTGAATTCCCATGCAGTGATCCTCGCCCGCTCCCATGGCATCCCCGTAGTGGTCGGAGTTACCGATCAGTCCCAGTTGCAGGAAGGCACACCGCTGTACCTGAACGGAAGCCGGGGAGTGCTGGTCAGCGACCCCTCCCCGGCTGTGCAGCGCTTCCTCGCCCGCGAGGAGCAACGCATGCAGCTGCTGACCGGCAGGACACGCGCACTTGCCACGAAGCATGGCGGGACCGCAGATGGGCTCCCCCTGGAAGTGGCTGCCAATATAGCTTCTCCCGATGAAATTGATATGATTGCCGAGTACGGCGCGGAGGGAATCGGCCTGTTCCGCACGGAAATGCTGTTCTCGGCCTATCCTCAGATGCCCAGTGAGGAACAGCAACTGGCAATCTACAGCCAGCTGGCAACGACCCTCGGATCGCAGCGGCTGATCATCCGCACGCTTGACATCGGCGGTGACAAACCGCTGCCCTGGCTGGAACTGCCCCGCGAGGACAATCCCTTCCTCGGGATGCGTGGGATCCGACTCTACCGGGAACACCCGGAGTTGCTGCGCATCCAGCTGCGGGCCATCCTGCGCGCGGCTGTCAGTGGCAACATCTGGCTGATGGCTCCGATGGTGACCGGTGTAGATGATGCACGCTGGTTCAGGGAACAGGTTGAGGCCGCCCATGCGGAACTTCTGCGACAGGGCCAGCCAGTCGGGGAAATTCCCTGGGTGGGCTGCATGCTGGAAGTGCCATCCGCAGCGCTGCAGGTTGCTGCGCTCAGTGCACACTGCGATTTCTTCAGCATTGGCAGCAATGACCTGGGGCAGTACACTCAGGCGATGGACCGCGGGCACAGCCAGCTTTCCGCTCAGTACAATGAGCTGCATCCGGGGTTGCTGCGTCTGTTCAAACTGGCCTGCGATGATGCCCGGGCCCAGGGTCGCTGGATCGGGATGTGCGGTGAGTTTGCAGGCAAGCCCCTGCATGCTCCGTTGCTGGCCGGCCTCGGACTGGATGAAGTCAGCATGTCCGCTCCTGCAATTCCTGAGCTGAAACAAGCCCTGGCAACCTGTGATACGGAGCAGGCCCGTCAACTGCTGGACTGCTGTGTCGAGGCCGCCGATGCGGATGTGGTGCTACAACAGCTGGCTGCTTTCCGCTCCGGGTCGAACTCCGCTGGCCTGCTGTCCGGTCAGCTCGTCAACATCGGCTCCGACAGCCTCAGCAGGGCGGAGGCGATCCGCGAACTCTGTGGTCTATGTCAGCTGGATGGGCGCTGCCAGGACATTGATGCACTGGAGGACAGTGTCTGGAACCGCGAGGAGACATACTCCACCGGGTTGGGTCACGGGATTGCCATTCCCCACTGCCGCAGCACTCACATCAACTCAGCAAGTCTGGCAATGCTGCGCCTGAATACCCCCGTGGACTGGAAGGCCCTCGACGGGCAGCCCGTGGACACCGTGCTGCTGCTGGCCATGCCTGATACGGGTGATGGCAAGCAGCATCTGAGGGTCTTCGCCCGCCTGGCGCGGCGCCTGATGAACGATGACTTCCGCGGCGGTCTGCGTGCTGCGCGGACCGCTGATAACATTGTGGAGTTCCTGGAACGGGAACTTGTACCAAGCGAGGAATGAGGATGACCAAGTTACGCACCCTGACCACCGCCCTGCTATGCGCCCTGTGCTGCTGCCTGCCGGCCACAGGCTTCTGCCAGACCGAGGCCCCGGCTCCCCAGGAATATGAAATGATCGAACTATCCGATGGCAATACGCTATATGTGGTGGGCTATGCCCATCTTGACACCCAGTGGCGCTGGTCCTACAGGGAGTCCATCCGCGACTACCTGAAGGACACCCTGCGTGACAACTTCGCCCTCTTCGAGAAGTACCCCGAATACATCTTCAACTTCAGTGGTTC
>JAHEFU010000220.1 GCA_024645305.1 Planctomycetales bacterium | reverse complement strand
TCCGAACATCTGCATCTCTGTTGATTCCCGGAGAGGAACCTGCCGGGAACCGGACTCGAACCGGTACGGGTTACCCCGGGAGATTTTAAGTCTCCTGCGTCTGCCAATTCCGCCATCCCGGCGGCGGGGCCCAGGGCCCTGGCTGCATCTCCGGATCAGGGGCCGGGACTAACGTCCGCGGCGCTTCTTGGCCTTCTTCTTGTCTCCGCCGTTGCGCTTGCGTTCCACGTTGCGCTTGTTATCAAGTAAGTTCTCCTCACTTGAGCGCTTGAAACGCTTGAACATCATGTCAAATTCCATGCCGCGCGAATTGTCGTCATAGAAGTTGAACTGCGGGGGCTCACCGAGGTATTCCACTGCGGGAAGGTGATTATGCTCACGCTCCTGCTTGGGCGGGCGGGTGTATTCCTGGTTTTCCGCCTGCTTAAGCGAAAGCTCGATCCGTCCATCCTCCTTCACGGAGAGGACCTTGATCTTCACTTTCTGGTTAGGCTTAACCAGGTTGTGGATGTCCTTGACGTAGTCGTCGCTGATTTCACTGATGTGGATCAGTCCCTTGCGTCCGTCATCCAGCCAGACAAAGGCTCCGAAGTCCCGCACCTCTGCGATCCGACCTTGAATCACGTCACTGGCTGCGATACTCATGCTAATCACCTCCTCTCTCGCGAAATGTAGCTCAGGAGCGCACACACGGGATTGGCCCCGGTTGCAGCCCAAAGCTGGGCGAACGAAGATTCTACCATAAAGAGAGGGATCAGGGATCAGGGATGCGGGATGAGGGATGCGGCCATTGGCTTCGTCTCGGTGGCATGGCGTTTACGCCTGTGAGCATAGCCCCACGCTTTGAAGGGCGGGCTGCCGATCCGAAGTCAGACTTATGATGGTGCTGAGGAAATTCTAAGCTCCTCTGCTCATCCCTCCTCCCATCTTCTGATCCCTGTTCCCAGTTCCCTGTTCCCTTCTTCCGCACTGTGCCCCAATTACCCGGGCACAATTGTGTCTATTACTCCCCGGTCTTATCAGACACAATATATGCGTACGGTGGTTTATTGTGATCACGGTATCGAGGCAGGGCTGCAGGACTTATGTACCTCTTGCACTTATCACCCCCTGCATCCTGCCTCCGGTTCGGTCCGGAGCGGTACCAGGGACACAGTTGTGCACCGTTACACGGACAGGTGGCGCCAGGTTGCCCGGTCAGATGTCCAAGTCAGGCCGAGAGAAGCTGGAGTGGACACGCAATGACCGCAAAGGCGATATGCATCAGCGCCCTGTCCGTGGTTCAGTCCTTCGGGATTGGCGGGGTGCAAGCCCCGCAGGATTCAAACGGGCCGGCTGACGGCCCCAGGCACCGGAGCGCGACACGCCCGGGGAAGTGCAAGCTTCCCATGCCGGAAACCGCCGCTTTGGGGAAGGTGCCGGCAGCCAGGAAAACCGATCGGAGATTATCCGGTCGGTTTTTGTCTTTCTGATGCTCCTGAACTGATTCGGACACGAAGGCTGCGGCAACGGCACACAGCTTCATCCATCAGTACAGTCTGGCATAGACCAGGTCTGCGTTACCAATATCGTTGTATGCAATTGCAGGACTGCCATTCACAATTGCCATAGATAGATCTGAGCCTACGTTGCCATTGGTATCCACGACTTCCCGGTTTCCCCAGTTAGCACCGGTTGAGTCTGTGGCCTGGATAAACAGCAATTCGTCACTTGTATTGTTGTAATAGCTGATGGCCGGCATGCCATTGACAATCTGCATGGATATGTCGAGTCCTGGTTCGCCTTGAATATCAACGTAGCCGGGCAAATTCCAGTTCGTGCCATCTGCATCAGTCGCGCGCAGATATTTGAGACTTTTCTCATTGCTACTGTAGTAAGCAATCGCGGGATTGCCATCCACAGTTGCCAGGCAGGAATTGAGAGCAACCCCAAACGCACCGGATGTGTCAATCTCCTTCTCTGTGCCCCATATTGTGCCATTGACATTGCTGGCCCGGATGTACATCATTTGAGTGCCGGTGACTGAGCTGTAACTGATTGCCGGATTGCCGTTGATAATCGCCATGTTCGAGGGAATGCTTCCTGCGGCTATCGTCAGGGGAGCGCCCCAGTCCGTGCCAGTGGAATTATTTGCCCGGATTAACTTGATTAGGTCATTTGTTTCATCATAGTAGCTGATTGCGGGATTCTCATTGACAGTTGCCAGGGATGAGTAGAAACCAACGCCGCTCGTGGCATCCACAACAATAGGTGTTCCCCAGTTTGTGCCGGTATCATCTAGTGCGCGTACATATTTCAGGATCTCCAGTTCGTCGTTGATATAGCTGATCGCAGGAAAGCCGTCGATGATCTTCATTGAGTTGTAGAGTCCCACTCTGTTATCGCTGTCCAGTAACAGCGGTGTGCCCCAGTTTTCCCCATTGGCATCCAGTGCCCGGACGTAGTATAGAACATTGTCAGTGTAATTATTGTAGGCAATTGCCGGTTTGCCATTGACTACCAGCATGGACGTATAGCGTCCGGCGTCCGGGATAGTATCAACCGGCGTGATATGCCAGACCCGGCTGTCCACATTCAGTGTCAGTTTGTCGACCAGGGCAGCTTTGCCGGGTGCAACAATCACGGCGATGAAGCAGTTTCCCAGGGGGGACAGGTGAGTTGCATCGTCCAGTTCAATCATGGTGTCAAGATCAAACGGTCCTTCCACGGCCCAGCGCCAGCTGGCATAGTCAGCCACCGCCGCAAAGTACTCATTGCCTTCCGGAACCAGCACATTCAATTCAACGCTGCTCAATGAATCCGCCCCAGGTGTGAATGTCCAGATTCCAAAGGCTGTGCCGGCAATAAGGGACTGCAGTTCCAGGTCTGTGGCAATAATGGTTCCATTGGCTTGCTGGCTGAAGTCCGAGCCATCAAGTTCCAGTGCCACAAGTTCTGAACTCCCCCTGAGTTCTGACAGGGCCGGCAGGCCGTCCGCCAGTAACGCGGGACTTTCATAAACGGGTCGGCTGTCCGTCGCACTACAGCCGATGAGCAGCAGACTCACCGTCACTGAAAGGCAATACAGCAAATTAGTACTGGCGTGTGTTGACATAGGAATACTATACTCCCTCGCGAGTACAAACAGGAGTGCACCCATTCAGTTCGTATTGCACGATTGGCTGCCGGAATCCGCCTTTGCTGTTCTCTGATCCCGTTTTCATGGCAGCATTCAAGCCTCTACTACCTGTCAGTCCTGCTTCTTCAACTGCCCACTGACAACTGCCCACTGACTCCTAACCGAACAGGTCCGCCTGGTTGTCAGGCACGTATTCCTTCACCTTCTTTAAGTTTGCATCCAGCTTCTTCAGGTAGTACTTGATGTTGTAGTCCGGGTTGCCATGGTCGTACTGGCGGATCGGTTTGGCGGCCTCGAAGGCCTTGACCGTGGCTTTCTCCCCCGTGATGTAGTAGCGCACCTTATCACCGGGGATCAGGTCGCGCGTACTCTGCAGCGCCACCTCATAGGCCGCCGCCTGGTTGCGCTTGCCGGCCTCGATCTTGCCGCGGTAGACGTCCAGCGATTCGATGATCGTATCCGTCTTGGCAAGCTCCTTTATGTCAATCCGCCTTTCCGCAATCTCCTGTTTCAGCTCCTCATAGCGCCGCTCGATGCCCGCCGGGTCACCCTTCAGGAGTTCCGTGATCGCATTCTCGATGAAGCGGTGCAGGAAGGGCTCGAGACCGCGGCTCTTCAGGGCCGAGCCCTTGATGTGGATGTTGCCATCGCGGTCCAGCAGGGCGTAGTTCTTGATCTTGACGGAGAGCATCGCCGGGTAGCAGCCGCCGTATTCGACGACGATGCCCTCCCCGAGCTGGCCGTTGAACTTCGCCACGAGGGCCTCGCCCTCCTCGTCGCTGATGGCCCCCCGCTCGAAGCGGAAGTAGATGCCGTCGGTATCAATCTCGATCACATGCCCGCCCTCGGCCTCCACGAGCGTTGCCAGCTTCTGCACGATGGCCTGGCCGCTGGTCGTGATCTGCTCAGCGCTCGTGGGATCGGCCCAGTGCATGCGGTTCGTGCCGAGGTAGCCGAAGAAGCTGTTGATGAAGATCTTGAAGGCGGCCTGGCGGGCATCGGCCAGCACACGGACTTTGTCGTCCGTGCTCTCGCGCATCAGCTGCTTGGCGGCCAGGCGCTGGGTTGTCAGTTCCTTCAGCAGCGGCTGGAACACGCCCACGGTGTCGCTGTAGGGCTCTATCCCCTCGCTGAGCATGATGCTCGGGTACAGGCTGGCGATGTCCACGTTCAGCACATTGCGGATCAGGCCGCTCTCACGCATTTCCGTGTAGCCGCCGGGGAAGGTCATGGCATCGCTCGGTTCCGGGATGGACTCCCCGCGCCGCAGGTATTCGCGCATGATCAGGTTGTTGATCTTCACGCCATTGCCGCGCACCGCACTGTCCTGCAGGGAGAAGGGCAGCATCTGCGCCTGGGCGAAGTAGCTCGGGACCAGCGTGCTGTAGATGCGCGCGGCGGCTTCCAGCTCATTGCGCAGGTCCGCAGCCAGCGCTCCGCGGTCCTCCGTCCAGAGTTTGTCGTGGTCCCAGCTTTCCGCCAGCGGTGGCAGGTCTGCACTGCGGTCGAGGTAACTGGCAACGCTTACCGCA
>JAHEFU010000219.1 GCA_024645305.1 Planctomycetales bacterium | reverse complement strand
TGGGTTACGACAGTACGGATCCCATGGCGCTCGGCGAGGTCGGCAAGGTCGGTGTGGCGATTGACACCGTTGAGGATATGGCGACGCTCTTCAATGGCATCCCGCAGGACAAGGTGACGACGAGCATGACGATCAATGCCCCGGCCACGATCCTGCTGCTCATGTACCAGCTGGTGGCCCAGCACCAGGGGATTGGCCCGGGGCAGCTGGGTGGCACTATCCAGAATGACATCCTCAAGGAATACATGGCGCGCGGGACCTACATCTTCCCGCCGGCGCCGAGCATGCTGTTGACGACGGACTGCTTCCGTTACTGCACCGAGACGCTGCCGCGCTGGAACACGATTTCGATCAGTGGCTACCATATCCGTGAAGCGGGCTGTACGGCGGTGCAAGAGGTGGCTTTCACACTGGCGGACGGCATCGAGTACACGCAGCAGGCCATCGACGCCGGGATGGATGTTGACAGTTTCGCCGGCAGGCTGAGCTTCTTCTTCAATGCGCACAACAACTTCCTCGAGGAGGTTGCCAAGTTCCGTGCGGCCCGCCGCCTGTGGGCTCGCATCATGAAGGAGCGATTCAAGGCGCAGGATCCGAAAAGCTGGATGATGCGCTTCCACACGCAGACCGCGGGTTCGATGCTGACGGCGCAGCAGCCCCACAACAACATCGTACGCACGACCATGCAGGCGCTTAGTGCAGTGCTGGGCGGGACCCAGAGCCTGCACACCAACGGCTTTGACGAGGCCCTGGCGCTGCCCACGGAGCAGTCGGCGGAGATCGCCCTGCGCACACAGCAGATCATTGCCCACGAAAGCGGGGTGGCTGACACCATTGATCCACTGGGCGGCAGCTGGTTCATTGAGGACCTGACCGACCGCATCGAGGAAGAGGCCATGGCCTATATTCGCCGCATTGATGACCTGGGCGGGATGCTGCGGGCGGTGGAGCAGGGCTACCCGCAGGCGGAAATCCAGCAGGGCGCCTATGAATGGCAGCGCAGCGTGGAGATGAATGACCGCGTAATCGTCGGCGTCAACGAATACCGCAGTTCCGAGGATGCACCATTTGAGATCAACCGGGATGATGCCGCGGAGACGGAGCAGCGTGAACGCCTGGAGCAGTACCTGCGGGAGCGCAGGGCCAACCCGGCGCAGTTCGGTGGAGGGGCAGGTGGCGACGGTGCTCCCTGGACCACGGCCTGCGGCAAACTGCATGAACAAGCGGCGGCGGGCGCGCAGTCCGGCTACATGGAACTGATCCACGGCGCACTCAGTGCCGGAGCTACTGAAGGGGAGATTGTCAAATCCCTCGAGTCAGTCTGGGGTCGGTATCAACCGAACCTGTAGTTGTCATTCAACTGCCCTGACCGACGGCGGCGGGTTGCACGAGTCCGCGCAGGCGCTCCGCGCCCACCGGATCTTCCGTTAGCAAGGGCACTATGGCGTAGTGTCCGCCGCTCAGCGTAGCCACGCTGGCCAGCTCCAGCACTTCATTGGCGGCCCGCTGCTGCAACAGTGCTGAATGTGTCCGCGCCGCACTGAGCGACTTGTTGACAATCCAGGCCCAGGGTTCGATGCCAGCCCGGCGCAGGTCCTCCTGCAGGGCACGGGCTTCCAGCACGGGCGTGGTCTCCGCCAGACTGACCAGCAGGATCTTCGTCTGCTGCGGGTCCTGCAACTGCATCAGCGGTGTGCTGACCCGCATGCCGGAGCTGCCCATCTGCCGGCTGACCTCGCGGTGATAGGAGCCCGTGGTGTCAAGCAGCAGCAGGGTGTGCCCCGTCGGGGCGGTGTCCATGATCACGAATTTGCGGCCGGCCTCGCGGATGACGCGTGAGAAGGCCTGGAACACGGCGACTTCCTCCGTGCAGGGCGAGCGCAGGTCCTCCTCCAGCAATGCGCGCTCCTGCGCATCCAGGGATTTTCCGCGAGTGTTGAGGATGCGCTGGCGGTAGCGTTCGCTTTCCAACTCGGGATCAATGCGGCTGACAGCGAGATTGTCATGTTCCTCGCAGAGGGTATTGCCCAGGTGCGCGGCCGGATCCGAGGTTGTCAGGTGCACAGTGTGCCCGCGGGCAGCCAGCTCCACGGCGATGGCGGTGGCCAGGGTGGTCTTGCCTACGCCACCCTTGCCCATCAGCATCACGAGACCGTGTCCTGCAGCGGCAATCTCATCCACCAGTGTCGCCAGGGAAGGTGCGTCTGTTCCCGGCGGCTCGCTCAACTTGACTGGGTCCGGCGCTTGAGCAGAGTCCGCCAGCAGGCTGCGCAGGGCCGGGAGACCAACCATGTTGCAGGGCTGCAGGCCTACCTGGTCCAGGCTGAGCTCACGCAGTACCTCAGGCAGATTGGCAAGAGCCGCCTGTTCCCGGGCCTGAATGGCTTCTGCCAGCTCATCGGCCCGGGCCTCTGCCTCAGGCAGTACACCGTTGATGACGAGATGCTGCCGGCTGATGCCGACTGCCTCCAGTTCGGCGTGGGTGCGGGCCACTTCCGCCAGGGCGGATTCTTCGGCACGGCTCACCAGGACAAGTCGCGTGCGTCCCGGGTCGGCCAGGGCCTCCACCGCGCTGCTGTACTGCGCGCGCTGCTTTTCCAGCCCGGCCAGCGGTCCCAGGCAGGATGCATCCCCGCGGCCGGTTTCGAGGAATCCGCTCCAGGCGCCGGGCAGCTGCAGCAGGCGGATGGTGTGCCCGGTGGGTGCAGTATCAAACAATATGTGGTCATAGTCTTCGCACAGGGCCGGGTCCGTCAGCAGGGCAGTGAATTCATCAAAGGCCGCGATTTCCGTGGTGCAGGCGCCGGACAGCTGTTCTTCCATGCCCTGCACGACATCATCGGGCAGGCTGCCGCGCAGCGGTTCAACGATGCGCTGGCGGTAGGCTTCGGCCGCCGCATGTGGATCAATCTCGAGGGTGTGCAAGCGGGTGATTTCGGGGATGGGGGTGATCCGGTTGCCAATCGGAAGGCCGAAGACCTGTCCCAGGTTGGAAGCCGGATCGGTGCTGACAAGCAGTACGCGCTGGCCACCCTCAGCCAGCCTGATGGCCGTGGCACATGCCAGGGAGGTCTTGCCGACACCACCCTTGCCGGTGAAGAGCAGGAAACGCGGTACATCATCGAGGAATTTCATGGCAGCTCCGGATACATGGATATACCTGTCTGCCCTGGAAATCCTTCCCTCTGGATACTAGATGAGACTCAGTCCACCCTGTAATTCAGCGTGATGCTCATCGGCAGGCTGTCGCGGCCGATTCCCTTCGGCAGGCTGCCGAATGGAGCAGCACTGCGTACAGCTGACAGGGCCTGTTCATCAATCTCGCTGAAGCCGCAGCCGCTGACAATTTCCAGGCTGTCAATCTGCCCACTGCCATTCACCACGAACCTCAGCTTCACCGATCCACTGTGTCCCAGGCGGCGGGCTTCCTCCGGCAGGCTCTGGCGGTTGACGATGCGGGAGCGGGCATTCTTCGCATAGTCCGTCAGCAGGGCCTTGATCTGCTCCGTGCTCAGGGCCGGCTCGGGTTCAGGCTGCAGTTCCGGCTCGGTGATGGGCATGGGTTGTGGCGGCACTGCCGGCTTGGCGATGGCCACGGGGTCACTCGCGGGTTTGCTGCCGGAGGGCAGGGGGTTGTCAGCAGGCTTGTCGCTGGCTATCAGCTGCGGTGTCTCCACAGCTGGCGTCGGCTGCTGTTCAACGGGCTGCTCCACAATTGGCTGCGGTTCAGGTTCAGGCAGGGGCTCCGGTTCCGGTTCCGGTTCGGGCAAGGGCTCGGGTTCCGGTTCGGGAATCACTTCAGGCTCAGGCTCCTGTTCCGGTGGATCCTGGATCTGGATCATGATCGCCTGGTAGGGCTCCATCGAGTGACTGTGCGGCGCGGGCAGCAGGAGCAGCAGGGCAGTATGCAGCAGTACGGAAAAGATGAGCAGGGGCACGCTGCCGGTCAGCCGCCGCCGCAGAGGGCGGGGCACGGGACAACGCCTCAGGGCCAGCTCCTTTGTTCCCTGCCGTGTTGACATGTCAGTCTCCGGTCTCCCGCACTGCCTCGAGGGCGATGTCCTCCAGGCCGGCGCGGCGGATGCAGTCGAAGGCCCGCACTACATCCCGATGGGCCGTTCCGCCATCCGCCCGCAGGCGTACGGTGGATGTCCCATCTCCCAGACCCTGCAGGCGCGGTGTCAGTTCATCCCAGTTGATCTGCTGCTCATCCAGCCACAGGTCCCCGGCGGCATCAATTGCCACGGTCACACTGCGGTTGTCATTGATTTGCGAGGTTGTACTGGAGGGCAGGGTCAGGTCGATGCTCGGATTGAGGAAGTGGGTGATCAGCATGAAGAAGATCAGCAGCAGGAACACCACATCAATCAGCGGGGCCAGCGGGATCACCGGGTCCTGGGCGATCCGTCGCCGCTCCCTGCGGACGAGCTGCATCACTTGACCTCCACGCCACTGCGGGCCAGCTGCTTCATGGCATGCGTGATGCTGGAGCGCAGGTAATTCTCCCAGCGCAGCACCCGGTTGCGGAAGGACAGGAAAGCCACGAGCGCGGGGATGGCCACCATCATGCCGACGGCGGTGGTGATCAGCGCTTCCCAGATCCCGCCGGCCAGCAGCGAGGGATCCACCTGGCCCTGCAGCTCCTGGATGCGCTGGAAGGCGGCGATCATGCCGGTCACCGTGCCCAGCAGGCCGAGCA
>JAHEFU010000038.1 GCA_024645305.1 Planctomycetales bacterium | reverse complement strand
GCAGGCTGGGCAGGACTGTCAGACTGTATCTGAAGCGCCTCATGGGTTACCTTCCTCCGGTACAGTGCGCGGGGGCCTCCCTGCCCCGACGCCCTGTGGTCAAGGCTGTCTAGTTGAGCTGTGAGACATCGGCGGTAAAGTCGATGCCGCTGTGGCTGTCACCACCGCTGATGTCAACGGTGCCTTCGTATTCACCGAAGTAGGTCGCCTGATGGCTCACCACATCATAGGCAAAGATGGACACGGAGTAGGTGTCATCATCGAGGAAGCTGAGGGTGTAGTCAATCGTGGTGCCGTTCAGCTGGCCCTCGAACACCTCATACACGGCCGGGGGAGCACCCTGGGCCGGCGGAATGGTGTTCGCCGCTACGTAGTAGAACAGGCCGGAGGGCAGGGCAGCACTGAGGCTGACTGTGCCGGTGATGGTTCCGAGCTGCGGATCCTCACCGGGATCACCGGCGAAATCCGAGGGGAAGTTGATGGTGGCGATGTTCGGGCTGTTGGCACTGACCACCACGGGGTTGTCAAAAGCGCCGTATGTCGTGATCTCACGGCTGACGGGGTCATAGCCGTAGAAGCCCACCAAGTATGTGCCGTAGGCGATGCCTTCCATGTTGTAATTGATGCGGCCGTCATTGACATCGCTCTCACTGACGAGGTACTGCAGCACGGACTGCGGGCTGCTCATCGGTGAGATGCCGATGAAGGTCAGCAGGCCGCCTGTGGGCCAGTCGCCGGCGATGCTGGTGCTGCCGCTGACGGTGCCCCAGGGAGCAGCGCCGCTGAATGAGCACTGGCCCGCCAGGCCGCTAACGATCTGGTTTTCGGTGTTGAAGCTGAAGTCACCGCTCTGGTAGTAGAACGTCGGGCTGGCACCATCGGCAAAGACGCCGATGTAGTAGTTGCCGAACTGGATATCGCTGAAGCTGTAGCTGATCGTCCTGTCTGCCAGGCTCGCGGTGCTGGTCACACGGCCGGCGCTGGAGCTCTGCACGGGAGTGTCTGAGCCGCTGGGGAATACACCAACCATCAGTTCGACTGCTCCATTGGAGGGTCCGAGTACTTTCACGGATCCGGAAACCTGTCCGGTGGTCAGCTGCTCGACGCCGCCACCACCACAGGAGGCCAGTAAAAGGCCAACGATAAACATGAATGCTGCGATTCTGAGTTGCATTTCCTTACTCCTGGTGCGTCAGTCCTGATGAATACAGGCCTGAACGGTTATTCGAGATTTAATTCTCGAATGAGGCGGATTATAGCACGGGACTGCGCAGCCTGCAAACATTTGCAGTGCATCAGGCCGATGAATGTTGATCAAATCGCTATAACGTGAATCAATTCACGATATATACCCTCGATTCAGGGGTCTCCTGGGCAATCTGTGGATGGCTGTCTATTGCAGGGGGCTTGGTTCGGCGGCGACAGCCACCGGTTCGCTGTTGTCCATCAGCTTGGCCCGGGTGATTGGCCAGAATACGAACAAAGCGCGGCCCTCGATGTTGTCACGTGGGACGAAGCCCCATACCCGGCTGTCGGAGCTGTGGTTGCGGTTGTCGCCCATCACGAAATAGCTGTTCTCCGGGACCTTGCTTTCGGGGTATTCAGAGAGCGGCTGCTCCTTGATGTAGTCCTCTTCAAGCAGGACCTCATCGTTTACATATACGCGGCCGTGGTGAACCTTCACTATGTCACCGGGCAGGCCGATCACTCGTTTGATGTAGTCCTTCTTGGGATTGCGCGGGTAGCGGAAGATCATCACATCGCCGCGCTCAGGGTTGTTGCCAAGGACCTTGTAGCTGAACTTATCAGCGATCAGCAGGTCGCCCTTTAGCAGGGTGTTCTCCATGCTGCCGCTGGGAATGTAGAAGCTTGCCACCACGAAGGACTTGAGGACCAGGGCCAGGGCGAGGGCCATCACGATGGTGGGGATCCACTCATAAAGGAGGCCTTGCATGAAGGAGATGGCCACAAACTCGATCTTGTGGCGGAAACCCGGGCCGCTGAGCCAGCCGACGCCGGGGCGGTCATGGGAGAACACCACCAGATTGACTTCATTGTCCTCAACCGTAGCGGTGATTTCGCGCTGGATGGCGCTTTCCGAGAAGCTGCCCTTGCTCAGCTTGAGCTGGACTGTGTCGCCTGGGCTTTGCTTGAAGCGGATGCAGATCTTCGTCGAACTGGTGCCGTCAGCCGGTGTCTTCGCTCGCTCGCTGTGAATCTCAACGCCAGGCCTGGGACCCATTGGCAATCTGCTCCTGCTGCCGGATCCGCTCCGGCATCATATCGGTATGGGAAGCGCCGTCCTAGCGGAGCCTCTTTTCCTTCAGGCGGGTGGCCTTGCCAACGCGGTCGCGCAGGTAGTACAGCTTGGCCCGGCGGACTACGCCATGGCGCGTGACCTCGATCTTGTTGATCTTGGCGCTGTGTGCGAAGTAGGTCTTCTCCACACCGACTCCGGAGGAAATCTTGCGCACGGTGAATTTCTGCATCGGGCCACTGCCGCTTACGCCGAGCACGGTCCCTTCAAAGACCTGGATGCGCTCCACATTCTGTTTGGCCTGCTTACCCCTTGCGGCAATACGGTGAATCTTCTTCAGTCCGGCAATGTGGTCTGAACCACCCTCATAGAGGTTGATGTGCACACGGACGGTATCGCCGGGCATGATCTTGGGAACCTCGCCCTCGGGCTTGGCCATCTTCTTGTTGTACTGCTGAATGATCTGCTGCATCTTTAGGTCTCCTGTCTGCGCCGTCGAAACGGGCAGGTGCGCAAAGGACGGAGCTTGCCCCGTGAGCCAGAAATTCTAGCATAATCCCGCTGGATTTCAAGTTGCCGGAGCAATTTATTGCTCATTCGACTGCTGCGGCGTGTGCAGGGCGCGCGCATTCTGCGGCGGCCAGAAAACCAGCACCGGGCTGCCTTCCAGGTACTGCTCGGGCAGGTAACCCCAGAAGCGGCTGTCCAGCGAATTGTTGCGGTTGTCGCCCATCACAAAATAGTTGCCCGGGGGAACACTGACCGGGCCGTAGTCATTGATAGGTGCTTCCTTGATGTAATCCTCTTCAATCAGCCGGTTGTTGATCCAGACCCTGCCATTGCGGATCTCGACCAGGTCGCCGGGCAGGCCGATCACGCGCTTGACCCATGTTTCCGCCTGGTGCTCCGGATGGTGAAAAATCACAATCTCGCCTCGTTCCGGAGTACGGTTGAGCACTTTTGTGCTGAACTTCTCAGCAATGAACTTGTCCCCAGGATGCAGGGTGCTTTCCATGGACTGACTCGGTACGTAGTAACTGGCAAAGGCAAAACTGCGCAGGACGAGCGCCAGCACCATAGACATGCCCAGTGTCGGCAGCCATTCATGGACCAGGCCCTGCAGCAGGCTGGCCGGCTCGAAGCGCAGGATATGGCGGTTGCCGTTGATCCGCAGGATCACCTTCCCGGGGCGGCCCAGGGAATGGATAGGCACATTGTGCTGTGATGCTGCGTCCAGCTCAAGTCTTCTGACTGCCCTGGAATCACTGAAGCTGGCCGGACCGGAAAGCTGCAGGGACAGGGGGCTGTCCTCCGCGCTGACGAAGGCCAGTTCAATCCTGCTCCCGGACCGTGCCGGGGCCTTCTGCCTGTCAAAGGAAACCTGCTGTTTGCTCATACCAATTACATCCCATTCAATGCGACTGTCAAAAGGTCGGACGTCATAGTCCGAGGATTTGTTTTGCCCGCAGCAGTTGCTCAGGACTGAGAAGCTCCGGCCGGCGCCTGAATGTCATGATCAGGGCCTGCTCCGCCCGCCAGCTGTCAATGTTGGCATGATGGCCGCTGAGCAGGACCTCCGGCACATCCAGATCGCGGAAATTCTCGGGACGCGTATAGTGCGGCCAGTCCAGCAGTCCACTCGTGAAACTCTCCTGGTGGACGCTCTGGCTGTCACCGACAACGCCCGGGACCAGTCTTGATACGGCATCTATCAGGCTCATGACGGGCAGTTCTCCGCCGCTGAGCACGTAGTCCCCCAGGCTGATCTCGCGATCCACCAGGTTGTCCAGCACGCGCTGGTCAACTCCTTCGTACCTCCCACACAAGAGAAGCAGGTCCGGTCCGACTGCCAGCTCCTCTGCCATCTGCTGGGTGAATGGCTCTCCGGCGGGTGAGGTGTAGATGAGAGGCAGGGGAGAGGGATGATCTGCACGGATGGCCTCAACGGCCGCATAGATCGGCTCGCAGCGCATCACCATCCCAGGTCCACCCCCGAATGGCATGTCATCAGTCGAGCGGTGACGGTCTGTGGTGTATTCGCGCAGGTCATGGACGGCATGCTCTATCAGTCCAGCCTCGACTCCCCGGCGGACCACGCCGTAATTGAATACATCCAGCACAAAGTCAGGAAAGATCGACAGGACATGGAACTTCATTACCGGTTGTCCCTGGATAGCAGGCTGTAATCCGACACCATGTAGCCCTCCGCAAGGTACAGCTCGGGCACATGCTCCATGTTGAAGGGGATCAGGATGGACTTCTCGCCGGCCACCTCAAGAAACATCCCGGCACCGGTTTCTGCAATGTCCACCACGCGACCGACAACATCCCCTGTGCTGGTGCGGACTTCCATGCCCTCCAGTTCGAAGAAGTAGACTTCGCCTTCCTCCCGCGGCAGTACGCCACGCTCCACGCTGTACATCAGGTCCCAGCCATTCAGTCGCTGGCCATCCTCAGGATTCTCTATGCCGTCGAACTTGATCAGGAAGAAGTCCGGGAGCTGCTCGATTGAGCCGACCGCCAGCTGCAGGGTTTCGCCACTGCGGTGGTCATGGACGAGGTAGTGGCTGCGCTGGGCGAGCCATTCGGGGTGGTCGGTGCGGTAGTCACACTTCAGCTGGCCCTTTACACCGTGCGGCCTGCGGATACTGCCGACGCGGACCAGCGGCATGTTCAGGAAACCAGGTCGATCTTGAAGCGGCGGGTGGTCTTGCCCCCGGCAGCCTTGAGGATCTGTCGGATGGCGTTGATGATCCGGCCTTCCTTGCCGATCACCTTGCCGACGTCGTCCGGATCAACCTTGATCTGGATCAGCAGGCCCATCGGGCCGAACTCATCGTGGATCGAGACGTCTTCGGGCTTGTCCACGAACTGCTTGACGATCTGTGTCAGGTAGTCAAACAGCTGTGAGTCACGGTTACCGTACATGATTTACTTGAGCTCGAGGGATGTGTTCTTGGTGATGAGCGTGCGGACACGCTCCGTCGGCTGTGCACCCACGCCCAGCCAGTACTTGATGCGCTCCTCCTCGAGGCGCACATCAGCGGGCTCCGTGAGCGGATTGTAGAAGCCGACCTGCTCGATGTACTTGCCACTGCGCGGGGTACGCGCTTCCTTGACAACCACCCGGTAGCTGGGCTGCTTGGTCTTGCCGATACGCATCAGTCTGATCTTTACTGCCATGTTCCTGTTTCCTGCTGGATTGAACCTTGTATTATACAGCACCTTGCCCCGCTGTAAAGAGGGTGCAGGATTGTACCAGAATCGCCGCCGGCTGGCTACAGTCAGTTACGGCTGTTGATGGATTCCAGCATTTCCTCGTGGCTGATCTTCCCGCCATGCAGTTCATCTGAATGCCCGGTGCTGGGGAGGATGGGAGGCAGGTTGCGCACGAGACCACTCTTGATGTCCTTGATGACCTGCGCGTAGCAGTCGATGGTGCCCACGTCACGCCAGTATTCATGGCACTGGAAGACCTTCACGGAGCCGCCCTGCTCACGGGTGGCGGCAATCACATCCGTCATGAAGCACTTCTTTTCCGGGACATTTTCAAACACACCGGGGTTGATGATGTACATGCCGGTATTGATCAGGTAGTTCAGGCGCGGTTTTTCATTGATGTCCAGCAGGTTGCCCTGTTCATCGCTTTCCACGACACCATAACTGATGTTGACCCCGTCCTCCCGGCAGACCACGGTAATATCAGCCCGGTTGCCCTTGTGGAAGCGCAGAATGTCACCGAAGCGCTGGTTGGTTATCACGTCACCATTGGTGACCACGATCGGCAGGCTTTCCTGATTGATCAGGGTCCGCAGGCTGCCCGCTGTCCCCTGCGGTGTTTCCTCAACTATGTAACGGATTTCGATGCCCCTGTCGCTGCCGTCACCGAGATAATCCATGATCATCTCCTTCATGTAGTGCACGGCGACGTAGAAACGGTAGAACCCGCAGTCCAGCAAGTGGTTGATGATGCGGTCGATCATCCTGCCATCCACCAAAGGAACCATGGGCTTGGGGATACTGTCAGTGATCGGTCGCAGGCGCACTCCAAATCCACCGGCCATGATCACAGCGGCATTGTTATACAGTCCGTTGCGCAGTGCCTCGCCCCTGCTCATGACCGCTGTCATGTGGCCCTGGCGATTGACGAAGGGAATGTATTCCGTACTTTCGCGGCTGAGGAAGTGGCGGATCGCCAGTGGGGAGCTGTGCTCCGGGAGCATCGGAGACTCCAGGCTCGGAAGGTTTCCGACAGGCAGGCTGCCGGTTCCGTTGCCCGATTCAATTTCCTTGATCTGGGCATGTGTCACCAGGCCGATATATCTGCCTTCATCGCATATCACTGCGTGTCCGGTTGTATTGGCCGCGAGAATTGCGCTCAGTTCGGAAACGGGCAGGTCCGGGGGGACCAATGCAACTGCTTCCCGCGGATCATTTGTTGTGATGGCCATGGATTCCTGTTGCACCAGGGACTGATGCCTGTGGATTATATGTTAATTATCGCTGTTTACTCAAGTAGAGTAAGCAGCCTACTGATGTTTTAACATCCATCCCACTGATTGCAGGGTACCGCTTGGACATTAAATCCTGCGATCCAGATTCAATCCCGTCTCAATATGACGGAAGGATGGGACTAATTCGGCGATCCTTTTCACAATCCCGGCCTTGCCAAGCGAGGACAGAGCAGGAGGATCGCAAATCAACTGGTTCAGGACAGTAAGTTGCCTGCGCAGCTCCGCAAATTCCACGCGCGGCTCAGATGCAATGCTGCGAATCTCAGCATATGGCTGGTCGGGGACCTCAGTTTCTCCGACTTCCACGAACTCCTCATAACTCTTTTCACCGCTGGTCGTGCTCGGACTGAACAGGCAGGGGTAGCTGCCGGCTGCCGTGTCCGTTTGGAAACCGGCAAATGCCGCTTCCGTATCTGTGCCGTAATTCTTCATTTCATAACCACGCAGTTGGAGCAAGCGTCGGGCAATCTCGTCGAACTTCATCAGGTCTGCGGGGCGCATGGCCGGTACGAGGATTTCTCCTCCCGGTTCGTGGCAGGCTGCCAGCAGGCAGAGGCGTCCGGCCTCCTCGGGTGTGATGAAGTAGCGCTCTATGTCATCCGGCCCGGCCAGGGGCTGTCCGAGTTCCAGGCGGCTGAGGAAACTGGCGGGCAGGCTTCCATCGCTGAACAGCACATTGGCAAAACGCGTGGTCGTGACTGTCAGATCGGCAAAGCCCGGATCAGCAGCCGTACTGAACAGCAAGCGCTCCATCAGGCGCTTCGTGGCACCCATGCAGCTTACGGGATTGACAGCCTTGTCCGTGCTGATCACGAACATGCGGCGCTTTCCCCTGCGGCCGTGCAGCCAGTCCAGCAGGAGCATGTTGCCGATCGTGTTGACGAGCAGCATCTCGGCAATGGTGTACTGATCCTTCTCAGAACGCACATGCTTGAAGGCGGCGAAGTTCAGTATGATGTCCGGGTCGTTCTCCTCGAGCATTGCCCGGAAGGGAGTCCCCCTGAAATCGAGGGCCCAGCTATCAAACTCCGGTGCATCCGCGTGAAAGCGATTTCGCAGCTGGCGCGTGACCTCCGCAAGGTTGTTCTCGCTGATGTCAACGAACATCGTGCGCCGCGGCCGGCATTCCAGCAGCACATGCGCCGTGGCACGGCCGATACTTCCGCCTGCGCCCAGTACCAGTACATTCCGGTCAGCCAGCATGCCGCGCAGTCTGGGCAGCTGGCGTTCGAAATCGGCAGCAAACAGGGGGCTGCGGTCACTGAGGATGCGGGAGGCGAGCTGTGAGCTGTCCACGCGGTAATCATAGCAGCCCCGGCCGGACAGCCTGCCTGATATACTTTGCGCCGTGAATTTCCAGGAATTCTCAGATATCCACAGGCCACTGCTGGAGGACACCCTCAGACACCAGCTGGAACCTGTTACCGTTCCCACACTGCAGAAGGCCATGGGCCACCTGCTGGGACTGGGAAAGCTGTTCAGGCCCCTGATGGCCCTCTCGGTGGCCAGGGCCTGCGGGCACGATGCGCTGGGCAGCCTGGTTCCCTGGGTCACCCCCCTGGAACTGATTCACACCTTCACGCTGATCCACGATGACCTGCCATGCATGGACGATGCCAGCCTGCGGCGTGGCGTGTCAACCGTCCACCGGGAATTTGACGAAGCCCTTGCAGTCCTGGCGGGGGATGCCCTGGCGAACTATGCCTACCTGCAGATTGCCCGGCATGATAACGGTCTGCCGGTGGCGATGCGTCTTGCATTGGTGGAGTCCGCCGCCCGGGCCACGCACATGGTGGTTGAAGGCCAGGTGCTGGACCTGGAAGGCGAACGCAGAAGCCTCGGACTGGATGAGCTGATTGAACTGCACAGGCGCAAGACGGGGGCATTGTTCAGCACAACCTGTGAATTCGGGGCCATTCTCAGCGGCTGCGATGATGATCGCATCAGGTTGTTCGGTGAACTGGGCAGTGAGATCGGCCTGGCCTTCCAGATCCGCGACGACCTTTTGAGCCTTACCAGTACGGACGGGGAGATGGGCAAGACCCTGGCAACGGACATCGAAAAGAACAAGTCGACATTTCCGCGACTGCTTGGCGTGGATGGAGCGGAACGCCACCTGGACAAAGTGCTGGCCTGGGTCGATGAGCGGATCCGCAGCATGACTCTCGAGCAGCCTGATGTGCTGCTGGACATCGCCCAGAATTCAGGCAGACGCAGGACCTAGCCCCACCGATGGATCAGTCCGCACCTACCTGCCGGATTGGCTCGTTCTCCGCCATGTAGCCCAGGACCTTCTTCATTGCCGGCACGGCGGCCTCCCCGGAACTGCCGCCGTTCTGGAAGAATGCGACGAAGGCGTACTGCGGGTTGTCAACCGGATAGTAACCCACTACCCAGGAGTGGTCCTGCTTGCCCTTGCCGGCTTCCGCGGTGCCGGTCTTGGCGCAGATCTTCAGTTCCCGCGTGGGCCCGTTGTTCAGGGAGCGGCAGGTCCCGTCCGTCACTGCCAGGCGCATGCCGCGTTCAACGATTTCCAGGGTCTCGGTCTCCAGGGCCATGTCACGCGGGCGTGGGTTGCGCTCCTGGCGGATCCGCAGGTCCCGCCGGGTTGCCACCAGCAGGTGCGGTTCATACAGCTTGCCCCGGGTGGCCACGAGCGTTGCGGACTGCAGGACCTGCAGTGCCGTGGCGTTCATGAAGCCCTGGCCGATGGCGAAGTTCGCCTTGTCACCGTCGTACCACAGCCTGTCAACCGGATTGGCCCAGTCAAACGCCTTCTGTTTCCAGGTCCGGTTGGGAACGGTGCCGCGCACGTCCTCCGGCAGGTCGATTCCCGTGCGGCTGCCGAACCCGAAGCGTTCCGCGTAGTCATGCAGCGTGTCACTGTTGTCATCCAGTGAAAGGGAGATGTCATAGAACACAACGTCACAGGACTTGGAGATCCCCTCAAGCAGCGTTACATGCTGGTGCCCAACGTTCTCGTGGCAGCGCATGCGGTAGTTGCCGATCTCCTTGTAGCCGGGGCAGAAGAAGCCGCTTCCCGGACTGAAGCCTCCCTTCTGCAGGGCTGCGGAGGAAGTGACGATCTTGAAAGTCGATCCCGGCGGGTAGGCCAGACCACTGGCCCGGTTGATCAGGGGCTTGTTGGGATTGTCCAGCAGGCTCTTGTAGTAGCCCTTCTCCTTGAATCGTCCGGGGTCATAGCCCGGGCTTGAGACATATGCCAGGATCTCTCCCTCATGACCTTCGGACAGCGCGCTGACGATCATGGAGCCTGGGCGGCCCTCCATCGCCTTGTAGCATTCCATCTGCAGGTTCTTGTTGACGGACAGGTAGACGTCGGTGCCCTTGGCTGGGGCTACGTCCTGCACGATGCGCTGGAAGGCCATGCGGTTGTCAACCTCGATGTCGCGCCGGCCGGGGATGCCGTGCAGCAGCTTCTCGTACTGACGCTCGATGCCGTCCTTGCCGACGTACTCATTGTCAGAAAAGCCCATCCGGCGGATCCAGTCAGGATCGTTCTCCTCGCTGAAGTACCCGAGATAGCCCAGCAGGTGTGGCGTGGCCAGACCCAGCGGGTACTTGCGGGAATAGGCGAACTCCTCGACGTAGAAGCCCTGGAACTCGTGGTTGTTCTCGGCGATGAAGATCACCTGGTTGCGGTCCAGGTCGCTGACGATGCGCACCGGCTGGTAGCGGTTCACGCGCTTCATGCCGGACTTCAGGGTAGTCACCACATCGCGGAACTCCACCCCGTCAAGGTAGCTGGCAACGCGCATCAGGTCGTAGTAGTTGCCCGGGTTCTCCCAGCTTGAGACATTTCCGCGGTTGTTGCGTTTGACGATGAAGTTCTGCAGCAGGGCGATGTCGGCAGGGGGCAGGGTGGCCAGCCAGCCCAGCCGCTGCCTGATCGACTCGTCAACTGCGGACAGGTCCTGGAAACCGGTATCGCGCAGCTTGCGGTAGTCCGCTGCACGCAGCGCATGCAGCACCCTGAGGCGTTCCAGCCCGAGCCGCTCGAGCAGTCCGAGTTCCTCGTCCGCGAGCTGCTGCTTGGTGATACTCAGGGGAGCGATGTACAGGAGGGCGAAGACATTCTCATCTGTTGCCAGGGGGTAGCCTGTCCGGTCGAGGATGTCTCCGCGCGGCGGACTGATGTCCACGGTAACGATGATGTTCTTCAGGCTGCGCACCTTGTGCTCGCGCGCTGTCAGGATCTGCATGCTGAACAGCCGGCTGAGGATCACAATGAAGGCAACGACGATCAGTGCAATGTAGACCCGCAGGACGGGCATGTCAATGTCAGCTGCGGGGCCGAACCTAGTACCCAAGGCGGCGTCCCCCGCTGACAGGCGGCATCAGGTTGACGAGCACGGGCCAGCCTGCATAGACCAGTCCGCAGAATATGAGAATGGACAGATAGTTCACCCTGAAGATGTAGAAGAAGCTGTCTATGTTGCCGAGGGCCATGGCACCCAGCAGCTCGGCGAGGACCTTGACCAGCAGGAGCCCGCCTACGGTCAGGGTGCCCAGGGACTTGAACTCAATCAGCATGTGTGAGCGCACGAGGCTGCCGATGCCGACGGGCAGCAGGTAGAACAGCAGGTGGAACACCAGGTGCTGGCCGCTGAAGGCATCGAGGATCAGCCCGCCGAGCATGGCATATGTACCGCCCATGGCCGGGCCGCGCGTGGTTGTCAGGATCAGGATGTAGACGAGGAACAGGTCGAAGCCGGCACGCCACTCGGGGAAGCTCAGCATGAGCGTCAGCTGCAGCAGCAGGGCGAACACTCCGATCAGGGCCATGCGGATCGGTTCAGTGATCTTCACTGGTCCCGCTCCCATGTAAAGATGGATACGTTACCCAGGCGGTTGACATCCGCGGCCGGTTCGATGACCAGGCTCAGGCGGCTGCTCTGCTCCACGCGTTTCTCCGAGATCGTGCCGATGAACACGCCGCGCGGGCGGTTCTCGCTGTGCAGTGCCAGGTTCTCGAACCCTTCGTTTGAGATGTTGCCGCGCGTGTAGACCTTCTGCCCGATGTCCACCGGTGTGCCGGCGCGCACATAAAGCAATTCCATGTTGTGCTGGTCAATGCCGCGCACCACGCCCTCGGCCCGGCTTTCCTTGGCCACGTCCTGGGCTCCCGCAATCGCCCCGAGGCGGAACTCGGGTGAACTGATCAGCTGGATGCGGGAGCTGGTGCGCCGGACATCCACGATCTTGCCCACCACGCCGTCATTGTTGACCACCAGGTCACCGATCGCCACGCCATCGCGGCTGCCGACATTGACCATCGCCGTCTCCAGCCAGAGGTCGTAGGGACGTGAGGTGACTGTTGCATTTAAGATGCGGAATCCGCGGCTGGCGGTGAGGCCAAGCTGCTTCTGCAGGTCCGTGATCTCGTTTTGCAGGTGCAGCTGTTCCTCCATCTGCCGGTGCAGCTGTTCGTTCTCGCTGCGCAGCTGCGTGTTCTCCTTGAGCAGGGTGGGCAGACGGAACACGTGCACCAGCCCGCCGATGCCTTCCCCGATGCGCTTGACCACATTGATCACTGGTGTACCGACAGCCATCATGGCATTGTCAACCGGGTTGGGCCTGCCGGTGATTGCGGTGAACAGCTTGACGATGGCAATCAGGCCCGCAATCAGCACGAAGCGTGTCAGCCAGATCCGTGTCTGCCTCCGCTGATCGGGTTTGCGCGCTCTTGCCTGCCTGAATTCCATGCGTGACTATAATCGCCTATGGAACGGGACCAGTTAACTAATCGTGCCCGTGCAGCTCCGCATCGGCTTCCTCACGCAGCTTCTGGTACGACTTGAGACGTTCCTCAGCGAGCCGTCCTTCATCAATGGCCAGCCGGACCGCACAACCGCTGGACTTGTCCTTTTGGTGCATGCAATCGCGGTAGCGGCACTGAGTGCTGATTTCGGCGATGTCTGCGAAGTACTCGTGGACCTCCGTCCAGGCCTGCTGTGTCAGGCCGAACTCCCGCACGCCCGGGGTATCAAGCACCATGCCACCCTCCGGCAGGTGGTAGATCCGGGAGGTCACGGTGGTCTGGCGGCCCTTCAGGGACTTCTTCTTGACCTCTCCCGTGGCGATCTCCTTTCCGGTCATGGCTGACAGGATGGTGCTCTTGCCCACGCCACTGTGGCCGCAGAAGGCGGTGAATTCACCGCTGATTTCCCGCCCAAGCTCCTCGAGTCCCGTGCCGCTGGTGGCCTGGGTGAAGAACACACTGTATCCCTTGTCCCGGTAGACCTGAATGTCCGCCCGGCCCGGCAGCTCCGGATTGAGGTCAATCTTGTTGACCACGAGGATCGGGCGCAGTCCGCCCTGGATCGCCGCCAGGAAGTAGCGGTCCACGGTACTCAGGCGAATGATCGGGTTGGGAGCCATCACGACAACGAGGTTGTCCGCATTGGCCACCACGACCTGCGGCTTGCGGCTGAAGCGACCCATGCTCTTGCGGATCAGCCAGGTCTCTCGCTCCAGGACCTCCTCAATCAGGAAGTGCCCCGGTTCGGCTTCAACATAGACCACCCTGTCACCGGGAGCCATGTTGTGGGCCAGCTGCTGGTAGCCGGGACGCGGATTGGCCGGCGGTTTCCAGAGCAGCTCCATGCGGCCGCGGGGCCGCGCGATGATTTCTGCACCAGCATCATCCGGCACGATCCAGCAGTATTCACGGTGGTACTCGACCACGGTTCCAATGGGCATCGGACTGATTGTATCCACTGATCTATAATCAGGCAGTGCAGCAGGATGACACACGGGAAGATGACCAGGGGCAGGAATACCCGCCACAGCTGGGGACAGCACCGCAACCGGGTCCCTCGGCTGCTCCGCCTGCTCCCGGTGTGACCTCGCAGCAGGCCCCACAAGTCGCCTCCGCGCCCGAGGACGGCCGTGTAGTGGTGGAGGGGATCACCTACCGCCCGGCGGGCTTCATGCCGCGTCTGTGGGCCTTCCTGATAGATTTCGTGATCCTGTCCGCTTTCCATGCACTGCTGCTGGCCTTCATGAATTACCAGGCGCCGGATGAAGCTGAGATGCTGGACCTGATGTCCCGGCTGTTCAGTACCCTGCTGGCCGGAGGTCTGCCTCAAGGTGAGCTACTGGCGAAGCTTGAGGAGATCCAGCGCATCACACGCATCGTGGGCTGGCTGAATGTGGCGGTCTGCGCAGCCTACTACACCGTGTTCCACGCCGTTGCCGGGGCGACCCTCGGCAAGCTGTGCCTTGGATTGACCGTGCTGACGGCCCGGGGGCATAAGCTGGGCTATGGCACGGCCCTGCTGCGCTACCTGATCCGCCTGCTCCTGTCACGCGTGTTCTTCGGTGGCGTATTCACAGTCTGGTTCGATCCGAAGCGGCGGACCGTCTATGACATGGTGGCGGGCACGAACGTGTTCAAGCCTGTCCCGCTGCCCGTGGACGAGATCCCGGCCTGACAGCGGATGCGGCCCCTAGAATAGGGCAATGCTACCCGATCCCGACGTCCTGATCGCTGACAACGTATTCGGCCACCCCGCCGGCCAGCTCTGTGCCATCCATCTCCGGGGCGATCGCATCAGTGCTGTTGACAGACTGGCAACGGGAGATGTCCCGGTGTTGCTGCAGGGACCGGGCACGGTGCTGGATCTGCGTGGCCGGCTGCTGCTGCCGGGATTGATTGACTCGCATGTGCATGCGATTGCCAGCGGGATGTTCATGCTCGGGGAGAACCTGCAGGAAGTGCGGAAGCTGGACGAGCTGGAGGCTGCCATCCGGCGGACCGCAAAGGCCGGGGAGAGGGTTGTCAGGCTGGGCGGCCTGGATCTCTCGCGTCTCGACGGCACAGAGCATGCACTACTTGACCGGGCCTGGCTGGATGGTGTTGTCAGCGAACGTCCGCTGATCATCAAGAGTGTGGAAGGCCATTCCAGCTGGTTCAACACGCTGGGCTGGGAGATGGTGATTGATGAGCGGATCATGGTTGAGGAAGGGCTGACGCGGTCCGAAGTGGCGGAGATGTACGACAGGGGCCGCCTGCACGGCGGTGCCTATGAGAAGCACACTACACCGCTGTATGACAGCTACAGCCATGCGGAACGCCGGGCCGGTATGCTGCGGGTGCTGGACACCGCGCGCCGGATGGGTCTGACGGGCATCCACTGCCTCGAGGGCTATGGCGAGTTCCGGCGGGAGGACTTCCAGCTGATCCTGGACCTGGACGGGCAGGGCTGCGACCTGACCCTGTACTGCCGAGACAGTACGCCGAAAATCGCGCACGAGCTGGGCGTCCCGCGCCTGGGGGGCTGCTGGTGTGTGGATGGAGCGATCGGCAGCCATAGTGCTGCCATCACTGAGCCCTATGCGGACAGGCCGGGACACTGCGGCGAACTGTACTTTGACGATGCCGAACTGGCTGCCTGGATCAGCAGCGGGATAGCACTGGATATGCAGGTCTGTGTGCATGCCATCGGCGACCGGGCCCTGGAGCAGACCATCCGCATTTATGAGGAACTGGCTGGCAACACGGACATTGCGGCCAGCCGCCACCGCGTGGACCATTTCATTCTTGGCGACGAGAGCCAGGCGGAGCGTGCTGCTCAGCTGGGCCTCTGCAGTTCCATGCAGCCGGCCTTTGATGCCCGCTGGGGCGGTGAGTCAGGCGGCTATGCCACACGCCTCGGCAGTGCGCGCGCCCTGGAAACGAACCCGGTGGGTACGATGCATCGCTGTGGCCTGCGGATCGGCGGCAGCAGTGACAGCTACATCACACCGCTGGACCCGCTGGGCGGGATGCAGGCCGCCATGAACCACCACAATCCCCGGCATCGCGTGGACTTCGATACGGCAGTCCGCATGTTCAGCTGCGATGGCGCCTGGCTCGGTCACAGTGAGGCCGAGCGTGGCAGCATTGCTACGGGCCAGGCGGCAAGCTTCAGCGTTGTCAGAGGCGACCGCTCGCTTGCCGACGCAGCCATCAGCGCCACGATCCATCGGGGAAAGGTGGTCTATTCCGCGGAATCCGAGTCCGGTCCCTCCTAGAGCGGTGGGCTGGCGAACCAGTTGATGCCGGTCACATTCGCGTCTGCAACCACCACCTGCTGGCTGAAGGGCGTAATTGTCCAGCCGGACTTGGTGCAGGTCGCCGTATAGATTCCGGACGGGACATTCGCTACGGTGTATCCGCCGCCGCCGCCGCTGAGTGCCGTGTGATTGCCGGGCTGCAGGGTGATGGTTGCCCCGCTGAGGCCACCCGGCGGCCCCTGTACAAGACCGCTGACATTGAAGTTGCCAGAGTTGTCAGGCATGGCGTCGAAATTCACACCGCTGACGTCAGCAGCCACGATTTCCACCGCAGCTGAAGGCGGAGTGAAGAGAAAGCCGCTCTTGGTCGGTGTCACCGTGTAGTTTCCCGCTGCCAGGCCACTGATGCTGTAGGCCCCGTTGTCGTCAGTCAGCGTGTTGTAGCCGCCCGGATTGATGGTGATAGACACGTTCTTGAGATAGGCCGTGCCGACGGACACCGCTCCGCTGATGCTGTAGGTCGGCACGATCGAGTCACTGGCAGTAAAGTCATTGCCGGTGTTGTCAGCATCCGCCACGTCCACGCTGATCTCCAGCGGCGCGAAGTCATATCCGGCCAGCAGGGGTGTCAGGGTGTAGCTGCCATTGACGACACCGCCAAGGCTGAAGTTGCCATCCACGTCCGTCGTGGTGGAATAGCCGCCCGGGCTGAGGCTCAGCAGTACGTTCTGCAGCCCGCCACCCAGGTCATACTGGACGTTGCCACTGACGCTGTACTGGGGCAGGCCGAGGTCCTCGACCATGAAGTCCTGGCCACTGACATCGGAGTCCACAAGCTCGACATCAATGCTCACGGGGTTGAAACCGTAGCCCGGGCTGCTGGGTGAAAGCGTGTAGCTGCCCGGTGGCAGCAGGTCGAAGCTGTAGTTGCCCGCTGCATCAGTCAGGATTTCCGTCCCCAGCGGCGACAGGAACACACTGATGTCCTGCACGTTGAGGGAATCCAGCGGATCGAAGACCACCCCGCTGATGGAGAACAGGTCACGGTCGGTCTGCAC
>JAHEFU010000037.1:13427-16853 GCA_024645305.1 Planctomycetales bacterium | reverse complement strand
GCCAAACGAGCGCATGCGAGGCGCACAGCGGCGCGAACACGCTTGTGATCGCCAGCATGGTTTTATTGACGCGGAGGCGCAGAGATTGAAGAGAGGCGCAGAGAATTCAGAATATGTTACGGCAGCACTCCCTTCCTCGCGGGAACTCCAGCGCACGATGCATCATCTCGCGTGCTGGCGTCGCCAGGTGCCGCCGCTACCCATTGCTTCCGGACCCACCGCCGAGCGCTCGGATGAGGCGGCGCAACACATCGTTGTCAGGGCAGATGCCTGCGATGCGACCGGGAACTTGCTTTCCGGCACATTGCGCGGACTGAGGCTGACGAGTCCTGTAACTTCCACCCGACCCAAGGCAGCTTTGCTTTCCCGCAGCGCTAGACTGAATTCTTTCTCCAGCTCACTCATTGTTCACTGGCCTGCAATACAGTTCAAGGCAAAGCCTCTCACTGATTGCGCGAACAGGTAATGTATCGATAGTAGATGTAACTTCAGCGCGACCCGGGGAAGCTGTGCTTTCCCGCAGCGCCAGACCCGCGAGTGCTTGCATAAGCGGGAAAATCAAATGGGCGAGGGGGGATTCGAACCCCCACACCATAGGTACCAGATCCTAAATCTGGCGCGTCTGCCATTCCGCCACTCGCCCGGACGGCGATTATACCGTTGAAGCTCCGCCCCGCTGCCTGCCATCTGGACAGTCCGGGGAGCGGGACCGGTATCCCGAATAACGCCGGACACCGGTACCGGACCCGCCGGGGGTCAATCCGTTACAATCCTGCCATGAGCCATCCGCGCCTCCCGGGACTGAGCCTGCCCCTGCTGCTCCTGCTGTGCGGCCTGCTGCTCACTTCATGCAGTCCACCCACGGTGCCGGACATGCAGGTCGTCCCGCAGCGCTATGTGGATGAACTGCAGTGGTACGAATTCGGCGAGCTCGAGGATGTCAGCGGAGCTGCCGGTGATTCCGGCTGGATCGCCGCCGCCCTCAGCGACCAGCTCAGTGGCCAGAACCTGCTCCTGCCCTTCGAACAGGCCATGCTTGTCCCGGGCGTGGCTGACATCCAGCTGGAGTACGACAACTTCCCCCTGCCCGCCGCCTGGCATTCCCCACCCGGCGAGCTGGCTATTGACGGCGGCAGCGGCCTGCTGGAGCATACGATCCAGTTCAGCCACGATCCATCCCTGCCCCCGTCACAGCAGGTGGTGGAGCTGATCAGCATGCGGGGCAGCTTCCAGCTGGCCCCGGCGCACAGTGTGATGCGGCAGGCTGAGGAGGGCATGCTGGAGCAGCCGCTGGCCCAGACCAATCCGGAAACCAGGGAGCGCTGGCTGCTGGGTCGCAGTGCCACGCCGCTGACCGTCATCTGGGAAATCGAGGGCAGCCTCGGGGGCGTGCCCTGCAGCTTCAGTGCCAGCCAGCAATTGACCGCCGTCTCCAGCTACTACGAGCTACTCATCCTGCAGCCCGGGGATCCCGCCGTGCCCCTCACCGAGCTGCGGCACCTGAGCCTGCTGGCTGCAGCGCACTGATCCATTTCTGCCGTTTTAATCTACTGCCTGCCTGGACTGATAAACTACTCACCATGCAGACCATTACACGCATCCTTGCGATCATCATCCTCGCGGCCCTCTGGGGCTGCGGCAGTGGCAGCGGCTTCGAGCGCCCCACCTCCTTCAAGGGCGGCGAGCCCACGAACTTCGGCGGCGCCAACGGCGCGGAAGTCGCCAGCCAGCAGATTGCCGCGGAGATCATCGGCGGCCGCAGCTTCGACCTCAGCCCCAACAGCTGGATGATCGAAAGCGGACCCGTCACCAGTACGAGCGAGGGCATTGCCAATGACTTCGGCGCCGGCGAGGGCGAGCAGTCCGTCGTCAGCCTGACCGGCAGCATCGACATGCGCATCATCAGTCGCGAGGCCGCCATCAGCGAGGTCCGCCTGTTCGGGCTGTTTGACCTGGCCCAGGCCGCGGTTGCCAATAACGACCCGAGCCAGAGTTTCCCGATCAGCTGGACGGTCAGCTGGCAGGACCTGGACAATGCCTACCAGGTCACCTGCAACCAGAACCTGACCGGGCAGATGTGGCAGGACGGCAGCCTGTTCTTCAACTAGGTTTGCCGCCCCGCTGATCGCCCGACGGTGTGCATCCTCTTGCCGTCTCACGCAAGCGCTCGACGGTCTGGCGCTGGGGCGAAAGCCAGTTTCGCCCGGTCGCGCGGAAGTTGCCATCAACAAAAAAGGGAGCCCCGCAGGGCTCCCTTGTGAATTCAGTCATTGTCCGGATTGCTCCGGACCTCCGCCTGTCACGCCACAGGTCTGATTGCCAGCCTCAGGGCTGACGTCACTGGTCAGAGTGACCTCTGACCTCCTAATGCATTTCGCTCTGGATCGCGCCGGCGCCGATGGTTGTCAGGTAGTACATCAGGTACTGGAACACGGCCTTCTTCATGTGCATCTCGCACTCCGCGCTGTCACCGAAGCGGCTGGTCAGGGTCATGTAGCCCAGGCCGTCCTGTTCCGGGACGTCCCACAGGTACTTCATGCTGTCCACCGGCCAGTAGATATCCTCGTCATCCGAGATCTCCGCCGCCACCAGCTTCATGCCGGGGCCGACGAACTTCTCATTGAGGGCCGCCATGTTCAGCGCGAAATGCGCCTGGCAGGCCCCGACGCTCATGTCGCCGCCATTCGTGAGCTTGCCCAGGGCGAAGTCCACGTTGGTGGTGGCCACCAGCATGCTGTCATTGAGCAGGATGCCCATGCCCGGCATCATCGGCACGTCGAACACGTCCCAGCCGCCCATGCTTTCGGCGCGCGGAGTCATGCCGATCTCGCTGCCGTAGGTGCCGATCATCTCGCGGACATACTCGCCATCGAGGATCCCGATGGCCACAGCAGCGGAAATGTCCGAGGGCTGCATGTTGTCACCGTTCTCCATCAGGCTGTTCAGGTCCGGCATGTCGAACAGGGCCACTCCGATCTCTCCGGAGAGCGTGCTGTCGATGATCTTGTCGACCTGCATGGCCTTCATCAGTTCCATCGTCTGCTGCAGTTCCTGGATGTCCATCTCGCCGAAGATCTCGCTGAGCGGTCCGTGCATGCCCTCGGCGTTCTCCGCCTGGCGCATGAGCTCGTCGATCTGGATCATGGCCTTGGCCGGCACGTGCTGCAGGCCGAGGTACATCATGAACTCGCCGTCATCCACGAGGCCGAAGCTCTCCAGCGGACGGTCCTCCAGCGCCATCATCAGCGCCGGGGCACTGCCCTCGGGCAGATCATTCGCGGTCTCACGGAACAGGAAGCTGATGTCATCGCCCGTGATGGCCATTTCGGTGTGGGTCGTACCCAAGTTGAACAGGTACATCTGGTCCAGCGCCGCCACGATCTCGGCTCCCATGCCGCCCTCGGCCAGCATCTGGTCCTCCAGCAG
>JAHEFU010000037.1:0-13417 GCA_024645305.1 Planctomycetales bacterium | reverse complement strand
CATCGGCCGGAAGTCAATGTCCTGCACCCAGAATTCCTCCCAGGCACTGTCGCCCATCGCGAAGTCCGGCATGCCGGCCTCGCTGCCGTGATGGCGGGCGGCATGTGCGCCACCGCCGTAACTTGGATCCCGCTCCTGGATGCGGGCGATGGCTTCCGCCCTCGTCTCCGCATTGATCTCCGCCTGAGCCATGCCCGGCAGTGCTGCAATAACTAGAGCACCGGCGAGCAGCATACTTTTCATGCGCATAAAATTCCCCTGATGGGTTTTAGGTGATTACTTGAAAGGAATTATCGAGCAGCTATATTAGCATCGAGCTACTGCCGATAATGTCGCAATGGACGCCACAATGTACCAGAAAGTTTCCCGCCGTGCCGAGATGCTCAGGCTGCACAGCCACGATTTCGGCCCGGCTGAGGAGCAGGCCGTGCTGGAGGTGCTGCGCAGTGGCTGGCTGACCCGCGGCCCGCGCACCCAGGAGTTCGAGCAGGCTTTTGCCCGGCGGGTGCAGGCGCCCCAGGCCCTGGGCCTGAATTCCTGTACGGCGGCCCTGCATCTGGGCCTGCTGTGCGGCGGCATCGGCCCCGGGGATGAGGTGATCGTCCCGGCCCTGACCTTCGCGGCCACGGCCAATACAGTGGTGCACTGCGGCGCGACCCCCGTGTTTGCGGATGTCCTGCCGGACAGCCAGTGCATCGATCCGCAAAGCGTGGCCCGCCTGATCACTCCACGCACGAAGGCCATCGTCCCCGTGCATTACGCCGGAATCCCCTGCGAGATGCCGGCCCTGCATGAGCTGGCGCGGCAGCACGGCCTGTTCATCCTGGAGGATTGTGCGCATGCCGTGGAAACCCGGCTGGGCGGCCAGCCCGTCGGAGTCGCCGGCGGATCGCGCTTCGCCGCCTACAGTTTCTACGCCACGAAGAACCTGATCACCGCCGAGGGCGGGATGCTCTGCTGCCGTGAGGAGGCTGACCTGGAGCGGGCACGGGTGCTGGGCCTGCATGGCATGAGCCGCAATGCCTGGAAGCGCTACAGCGGGGAGTCCTTCAGTCTCTACGACATCGAGGACGCCGGCTTCAAGTACAACATGTTCGATATCCAGGCGGCCCTCGGGCTGGTCCAGCTGCAAAAGCTGGACGCCAACCACCGCCGCCGCCGCGCGCTGGCTGCATTGTATGCCCGCCAGCTGGCGGATGATCCGCGCCTCGAGCTACCGCAGGGTCCCGCAACCGGGATCCCCGCCGAGCATCTGCTGGTGGTGCGTCTCAGCGGGGAATGGTGCCGGCGCAGGGGTCCGGACGGCCCCTTTGAGCTGCGCAATGCCGTGATCATGGGCCTGCGCGCGGAAATGGTGGAGAGCAACGTCCACTACATCTCGCTGCCGGGCACGCAATTCTACCGGGAGCGCTTTGGCACTTCAGCCGCGGACTGCCCGGTGGCGCTCTCGCTCAGCGAGCGGGTGATCAGCCTGCCCTTCTACCCCGCCATGCATGATGCGGACGTCGTGTACGCCTGCGGCAAACTGCAGGAAATACTCGATGGCCTCGAGCAGGCGTGAGCCAGTTCAAACAGCTCAGCGGATTCAAGCTAATTGCCGGGACCGCAGCCGTCGGGAGGCAACTGGCAGTGTTATACTCAGCGCTTACCAGGAGGAGAGTCACTCGATGATCCAGCTTGCCGACCGGCTGAAGAAACTTCCGCCTTATCTGTTCGCCCAGATTGACAAGGCCCGTGATGAGGCCCGCGCACGCGGGATTGATACGGTGTCCATGGGCATCGGCGACCCGGACCAGGACCCACCGGTCTGGATGCGGGAACTGCTCGCTGAAGAAGTGATGCGCAGCGGCAACCACCGTTACCCGAGCTACAAGGGCCATCCCCGGCTGCTGGAATCAGCCCTGCGCTACATGCAACGGCGCTTCGGCGTGACGGGCCTCGGCATGGAGAACGTGTTGACCACGCTGGGCAGCAAGGAAGCGCTGGCCAATGTCTGCCGGGCGGTTGTCAATCCCGGGGACACTGTGATCGAGCCCGACCCGCTGTACCCCGTGTTCGGCACCGTGGCCCGCATGTTCGGTGGAACCAGTGCCACCCTGCCGGTTTATCCGGAGAACGACTTCCTGCCCAACATGTCCGATGAACTGAAGCAGGACATGATCAGCAAGGCCAAGGTGCGCTACCTGAATTTCCCGCACAACCCGACCGGCCGCCTGGCCCCGCGGGAATACCTGAATGATGTGGTGCAGTTCGCCCGGGAAAATGACATCATCCTCGTCTCCGATGCCGCTTACGTGGAGATCTTCTACGACGAGGACAATCCTCCCGCCAGCCTGCTGGAGTTCGAGGGCGCAATTGACTGCGTGATTGAATTCCACTCCTTCTCCAAGAGCTTCAACATGACAGGCTGGCGCTGCGGCTTCGCTGTCGGCAACCCGCTGCTGATCGAGGGCCTCGGCACCGTCAAGAGCAATGTGGACAGCGGGACCTTCAATGCGATCCAGCTGGCCTGTTCCCGGATCCTCGATGATGATCGCTGTGATCCCTTCCTGATTGCCAACCGCACGCACTACCGTGAGCGGCGTGACCGGATCTGTCGCGAGCTGGACGACATCGGGATCGAGAACTTCAAGCCCGGCGGCAGCATCTTCGTCTGGTGCCGCCTGCCCAACGGTGAGACGGACAGCTTCGCCTGGTGCAGCCGCCTGCTCAATGAAACGGGGCTCGTGGTCGGACCCGGCCGGGCCTACGGCTTCTACGGTGAGGGCTATTTCAGGATCTCGCTGGCAACGCCCAATGCGGACATCGACAAGGGCATGGCCAAGCTGCGGGAGTTCGTGGCCGCCGGCGCACCGAAGTAGACAGTAAGACAGCAGTCAGAAGGCAGAGGCAGAAGTCGGGACAGTGGGAGAAGGACCGGCTTCGCCCGGCGGCGATTGGTTTGCAACATACAAGTTGCGAAGCGCGACGCAAATTTTAACTGCAACCCAATTAATGTGTCCTGATATCCCCATTCTGTTAAACTCCAGAGTAGCCTTCTACCGGTGGAGATAGTTATGAGGCATATGAACTGGGCATTGACGCTGCTGCTTGCAGCAATCCTGATCGGCTGTTCAGCCAGCCAGCCAGCGGGGGACTCGGTTGATTCCGCCCGCAATGGTGAGGTGCACAGCCTGGCTGCTCCTCTCAATCCACAGGCCCTGGGGACAGGTGATGTGCAGCGGCCGCTGGAAGACAGCAGCCTGCTGAGCAGCGGCAGTATCGCGCTGGAATCCTCACTCTCCCTGGATCCGGCCCTGGCCCGTCTGTTCGCGGCGCGAGATTCCGGTTTGCCCGGACTGCCGGGACTGGAAAGCAGCCTGCCGCAGCGTGGCACGAGTGCTGTGGGACGCGAATGGCAGGATGGGGTGGATTATCTCTCCAAGGCCCCCAATGCCGTGGAAACCTCCACCAGCCTCAGCCTGTTCACCGGCGCCGGCCAGCACAACTGGGCGGTCTATCAGCTGGCGGACGTAAACGGACCGCTGGGCTTCAATAAACTGACAGTGGAAACCAGCAACGTCAATTTCGCAGGCAGCAGCCCGGGGTTCTTCGTGGGGCTGGCCAACTACGCAACCGGCCGCTGGCAAGTCCTGGACCGCAGCGAATCCGAAACCTATTCGAAGTCACTGGCAAGCCACGCGGATTACCTCTCCCCGCTTGGCAGTGTGTTCCTGTTCGTGCTGACCCATGATGGCAACGGTGTGCAGCTGGACCGCGTGGGCTTCGACGTGGACCGCGATCCGCCGCTCGTGACCGACGTTTCCCCGAGCAGCGGGGAAAGCGGCAGCCAGATCCAGCCGGCCGCAACCTTCACGGGCCAGGTGGACAGCTGGAGCTGGGACTTCGGCGGGGGTGCCCTGCCGGATACGAGCACTGAGCAGTCTCCCCAGATCAGCCTCGGCTCTGAAGGCAGCTACAGCGCCAGCGTCACCGCCACTTCCGTGTTCGGTGAACATGTCTTCCCCTTCACCCTGGAGGTCGGACCGGTCAGCGGAAGTGCCCCGGAAATCGTCTCGGTGGAGCCCCTGAGCGGCGAAACCGGCGGCGTTGTCAACTTTACGGCGACTGTCAACGGCAGCGTTGACAGCTGGGCCTGGGACTTCGGCGGGGCCGGGACACCTGATACCAGTAGCGAGGCAATGCCCCAGGTGACGCTCGGCGCAGAAGGTCCCTACAACTGCTCCGTGACCGCCACAAACGCCTTCGGTTCAGACCAGTTCGACTTCAGCTTCACGGTGAATCCGGTGGCCGGCGAGGCTCCCGTGCTCATTTCCGTCAGCCCGCTGACGGGAGTGACAGGCAGTGAGCAGACTTTCATCGCGGATGTCTCTGGAGACGTTGACAGCTGGGACTGGCAGTTCGGCCTGGGGGCCTCTCCCGCGACCAGTACCGATGTACAGCCCCTCGAAACCCTGGGCGATCCCGGCACCTATTCCTGCAGTGTGACCGCCACGAATGCCTTCGGCAATGACACGCTCAACTTCGACCTGGATGTGACTGATACGGGTGGCGGACCCTTCGTGTGGACGGAAGTGGACCTGACGACGATCACCGGGATTGACGGCGGCTGGACGCCTTCCGTGGCAATCGCCGACAATGGCAACCCGATGGTGGTCTATGCCAACCTGGATGACACCGTCCTCGACCCCTTCCTCGTGATCGGCGATTCCACACTCGACCTGACGGATCCCGCCAGCTGGACCAACGTGGAAATCAATGATAGCGGGGTCACGGCTCCCGCGGGGGCGGCCTACACCGACATCGTGATCCCGCCAGGCAGCAACTTGCCCCGTGTCTCCCTGAGTTACTTCGGTCTGACCGGTGCCACGCCGGAGGAGAACTCCGTCGTCAGTTTCTGTGCGATGGAGATCGAGGCCGGCATCCCGACCTGGTACGTCTATTACCTCGGCAATGAGCTTGACCCCAGCCTCTGGCTGGACGGGGCCGGACCGACGAGCATCGACTTCCGCGGCACGGATTCCCACATCGGGATCGCGGCCATGATTGCCAATTCCAACCTGCCGCTCAAGCCGGCGAATGACATGTACTACTACAACCTGGCCTATGACCCGCTCAACCCCGGCAACGTCAGCTACACCCTGACCTACAACTTCGGCAGCGAGTGGCGCTTCCCGCACCTGCGCTACAAGAGTGACGGCGAGGCCCATGCGGTCGTCAACGGCGGCTACCTGGCCCGTGAAACCGGTGGGACCTGGCCCATGGCCTATGAAAACGCAGACAGCGGCAGCGTCGGCAGCCTGGACCTGGTTCCCGCCGGCAATACCGGCATGAGCTACGCCAGCATCAGCGGCAGCGACACCGGCCTGCGCTATACGGAGCTGGACAGCGCTGATGCGGTTGTCACAGATGAGGACATCGTGACCGTGACGGACACGGGCAGCGGGGAGAGCGTGGCCACGATGAGCCAGCTGGCCTACATGGCGGACGGCACGGCCTGCATCGTCTACACGGATTACGACGGCACATCCACGATGGTGCGCTTCGCCATCCAGGACGGCGTCGGCGGCTGGTCGATTGAAGATGTCAGTGCGACACCCAATACCTTCACCGTGGATGAGTTCCTCGTGTACTGCGACCTGGCACATTTCGCCAATGGCAACAGCATTGTCTGCTACAGCCGCTTCGACAGCGATGTGAACACCCTGCGGATCGCCCTGCGGATGCCTGCCCCGTAGGGACCTGGGAAGAGGGATGAGGAACCATCCTGCGGCGCAATCCCATTGCGCCACAACACATGTTGTCACTTTTGTTCAATGTATATCGCGTGCGAGACTACATTGCCAGTTTTGCCAGCAATGCCTGCTTCGGCATTCCCTCCCAGTTGTCGCCGGGCGACGCTGGTCCTGGTCTCCAATTCCTCAATCGAGCGCCTTGAAGGCGCCGCTACAGTGAACTGTCAAATTGCGCTCCTCTACCGCCTAAGCGTGTAGCTCCTGCTCATCCCTGATCCCTGATCCCTCGTCCCGCATCCCTCATCCCTCATCCAGCATCCCTTATAGTAGGAAGGTGAGTAACATCAAGCTGACCTTCCTGGGCGCAGCCCAGACCGTCACCGGGTCCAAGTACCTGGTGGAGTATGCCGGCAGCCAGATCCTGATTGACTGCGGCCTGTTCCAGGGACTGAAGCCCCTGCGCCTGCGCAACTGGGACGACTTCCCCATCAAGCCGGCCCAGATTGACCATGTGCTCCTGACGCATGCGCATATCGACCACAGCGGCTATATCCCGCGCCTCAAGAAGCTGGGCTTCCACGGCAAGGTCTACTGCACCCCCGCGACACAGAAGCTCTGCCGCATCCTGCTGCCGGACTGCGGCTACATCCAGGAAGAGGATGCGAAGTACGCCAGGCGCAAGGGCTACTCTAAGCATAAGAATCCCGAGCCCCTGTACACCGCCGAAGAGGGTGAGAAGGCCCTGGGACTGTTTCGCAGTGTCAGGTTCGGCGAGTGGCAGGACATTGCCGAGGGGATCAGCGCCCAGTGGCTGCCAGCCGGGCACATCCTCGGGGCGGCCCACCTGATGCTGAAGCTCGGCAGCCGCAAGATCCTGTTCAGTGGCGACATCGGACGTATGAATGACGAGATCCTCGTCCCGCCCACGCCCTACAAGGAAGCTGACTACGTCCTGTGCGAGTCCACATACGGTGACAGGCTGCACGAGGACATTGACCCGCGCGACAGCATTTCACGGGACACGAAACCCGTGCTGGAGCGCGGCGGCACCGTGGTGATCCCGAGCTTCGCCGTGGGCCGCACCCAGCAGCTGATCCTGTACATGTACGAACTGATGAAGCGCGGCGACATCCCCCGCGTGCCGGTCTATGTCAACTCCCCGATGGCGGTCAATGCCACGGACATCTACGATGATTGCTCAGACAGCCACCGTATCGACTGTGATTACCTGCGCAAGGTGTTCGACAGCGTGACCTATGTCAACAGTGTGGAGGACAGCAAGGAACTCAACCTGAACCGCGAGGCCAAGGTGATCATCTCAGCCAGTGGCATGGCCACCGGGGGCCGGGTCGTGCACCACATCAAGGCCTTCGGACCGGACCGCAACAACATGATCCTCTTCGCGGGCTACCAGGCCGCCGGCACCCGGGGCCGCAAGCTCCTCGAGGGCATGGACATCATCCGCATCCACGGCGAGGATGTGAAGATCCGCTGCGATGTGGCACAGCTCTCCAACATGAGCGCGCATGCCGATTACCGTGAAATGCTGAACTGGCTTGGCAACCTCGAGCGCGGCCCGAAGAATACCTTCATCACCCATGGTGAGGAGAATGCCGCTGACGCCATGCGCGAGCGGATCACGCATGAAATGAAATGGGACTGCCACGTGCCGGCCTACATGGAGAGCGTGGACCTGTAATCGAGGTTGCAGGGTGCCGGGTGCAGGTACGGGTCGAGATGGATCGTTGCCATTAAGGGCTGGCGGTGGAGGATGCACCTGCAACCTGCAACCTGCAATCTGAAAACTGAAAACTGAAAAGGGGCGCACCTTCCGATGCGCCCCGCTGGGATGGGTATTGTCTGTATCGTCAGCCTGCTCAGCGCTGGCCTCCGCCACCGCCGCCTTTGCGCTTGCCACCCTGGCCACCCTGGCGTCCGCCCGGTCCGCCTTCCCCGCCACGCTGCTGCATATGCTCACGGGCGGCTTCCTCGGAGACGATGGCTTTCGCACTGCCGTCATCCGGCGGTCCCATCACCACGACGATATCGCCGACGCTGAAGGGATTGCTGTCCTGCCTGCCCTCGATGGTTACATAGCGGGTTTCGCTGTCAATGCTCCAGGTGATGCTCGCGGGCAGTTCAGGCAGCTCGCGGCCATGCTCCTGCATGCGCTGTTTCATTTCCTCGGGGATCATCGGCGCGATGGTGATGCTGTCGGCACTGATGGCCGTGATGCTTCCCATGGCAGGCGGCCGGCGTTCACCACCACGGCCTCCGCGACCGCCTTCACCGCCCGGACCTCCCGGACCACGCTGGCCACCCTGGCCGAAGCCGCGGCCCTGGCCATCTCCATTGCCCCGCTGACCGGCGCGCTGCTGCATGAACTGCTGTGCGCTGGCCAGGTCCGAGATACTGCGGGCATTGCCATCACGGTCGCGGGTCACCACGACCTGGTCACCGGCCTGGAAATCAGCGATGGAAGCCATACCGCTGTCCAGCACGAACTTCGTATCCTCGCTGAGCATAATACTCAGCTGCGCCGGCAGTTCCGGCATGTCCCGGCCACTGTCCTGGATCCGCTGGGCCATGTCCTCCGGGATCTGCGGAATGATCACGATCTCCTCTGCGGAAATCGAGATGATCTCTCCATAGGCCACGCGGTCCAGCAGCCGGCCCTGGCGTCCCTCGCCGTCCGCCCCTCCGCCGCGTCGTCCCTGGCCGCCCTGCGCCCAGGCCGTCGTGCCCAGCAACAGCAGGGCGAGTACTCCCACCATCATTCCAATCTGCTTGTTCATCTCTGGTACCTCTTGCAATTTATTTACTCAGCCGATTCACTGCTGCCTGTATGAGCATCGCCGGTTTCCCTTCAGTTTCAGCCTGTCTGGCCGTAATCTCCAATCCCGGTTAAATTCGCCCTGATCCGGCCCAAGCCTGCCCTGCAGGATGCCCGGCCTGTTAATCATTACCAATGTGGCGGGTATAATGCGTATTCCGGTCAGATCAGGAGATTATGGGGCGAGCATCACAAAAACGGCAGGCGCGGATTGAATCCCTCGTGCTGCGAACCATAAGCGAGATCATCACAACGGAGCTGTCAGACCCCCGCATAGAGGGCCACAGCATCATCGGCGTGAAGGTCTCGCCCGATCTCGTGTACGCGGAGGTCGGCATTTCCACACTGGAGGGCGGCGAACGCACAAAGCAGTGCGTGGAAGCGCTCAACAAGGCCTCCGGCCTGATCTGGAACCGCCTGCGTGAGGAAACCGACCTGCGCATCGTGCCCCGCCTGCAGTTCGTGGCGGACCACGGCCTGCAGTATGCGGCGGAGGTTGAGAAACTGCTCAACGAAATTCCGGAATACCGCGAAGACTACACAAGCCTCGAGGAGGAATAGTCATTTCCAGTACTGAACACCCAACAGCCCAGGTGGCGGACGGCTACATCACGGCTGACCAGCGCGATGGCCTGTTCGACCGCATCGGTGAACTGCTCAGCCGGGCCAGCACGGTCTGGCTGTTCTGCCATGAAAACCCGGACGGCGACACCGTGGGCTGCAACAGCGCAGTCTATGAAGCGCTGACCCGCATGGGCAAGCAGGTGCGCATGTTCTCGCCTGACCCGATGCCGCGCATGTATGCCGACCTGCCCCATGCCGGCCACTTCGAGTATGTCAGTGAGCTGCCGCGCGAACTGCCGGACATCATCATGGCCAATGACAACGGGGCCTTCGACCGGCTGGGCCGGGCCTACTGCGAACAGCTGACGGCCCTGGGCGTAGGCCCGGATGCGCTGCAGAAGTCCCCGGACTGCGTGATGATCAACATGGACCATCACCTCGGCAACCAGTGCTACGGTGACATCAACCTCGTGGATCCCACCTTCGGGGCCTGCGGTGAGCTGTTCTACCGCTTCTTCCAGCACCTCGGCTGGGAGGTCAGCCTGGAGATGGCGATCAACATCTACGCCACGATCATCACCGACACCGGGCGCTTCAGCTACGGCAACACCAAGCATGAAACCTTCGTGATCGCCGGGGAGCTGATCGGGATCGGGGTGGATCCCTTCGACGTCTACAACCGGGTCTACAACACCCGCACCCCGGGACAGATGCGCCTCCTGGCGATGATCCTCAACACGATGACCGCCAATGACGAGCTGGGCTACTTCTACTGCTACGTCACGCAGCGGATGATCCGCGAGACGGGTACGGTACTTAGCGACACCGAGGGCGCGACGGACATCCTCAAGACCGTGGCCGGCTACGACGCCACCTACTTCCTCAAGGAAGAGGAGAATGGCAAGGTAAAGGTCAGCGCGCGCAGCAACCAGGGCTTTGACGTGCGGGCCGTGGCCCGGCGCTTCGGCGGAGGCGGCCACACCGCGGCTTCCGGCTTCCGGATCAATGCCGGGATTGACGAGGCCCCGGCGATCCTGGAACGCGAGCTGCGGCTGCACATGGAGGAGCTGCGGCAGAGCAGCGCTGACTGAACAGGGGAATCTCCTGCAACCTGCGGGAACTGGTGATTGATGAAAGGCAACAACGGCCCGAGCGGCTTCCTGACAATTGACAAACCCAGCGGGATCACCTCCTTCGACGTGATCCGCGAATTGCGGCGCATGCTCGGCGTGCGCAAGATGGGCCACAGCGGGGTACTGGACAAGCCCGCCACAGGCGTACTGGTGATCGGCCTCAACCGCGCCACGCGCCTGTTTGAGCTGTTCGGCAACTTCGAGAAGGTCTACACCGGCGAGTTCATCCTCGGCCTGTCCACCAACACCGATGACCTGGCCGGCGAGCTGACCGGCGTCAGTGACAGCGCAGCACCGGATGCAGCGGGCTTCGACGCCATGCTGCAGCAGTACACCGGTGAGCTGGAGCAGATCCCCCCGGCCTTCAGCCTGACCAAGGTCGGCGGGCGCGAGCTGTATCGCTACGCCCTGGCCGGCGAGGAAGTGGAGGTCCAGCCCAAGCAGGTGACCGTGCTCAGTTCGGAGCTACTGGACTACGAGACAGGTCTGGATCAGGCGGATGTGATCTGGCCGGACAGCAAGCTCAGTGAGAATGCGGCGGAGATCGGTCCGCTGGCCCGCGCGAAGGTACGCGTGCACTGCCGCGGCGGGGTATATATCCGCTCCCTGACGCGAGATGTGGCGGCGGATCTCGGAACGCTGGGCTGCATGGGCCGCCTGCGCCGCGAAAGCGTGGGACCCTACAGCCTCGATGACGCCATGCGCCTCGAGGATGTGGCCGCCCGTCTGGAGGAGGGAGCCACGGCCGCTGACCTGCTGGAACCGCTGAGCTCGATTGCCAGCGGCATGCCCAGTCTGCAGCTCGACGACCAGCAGCTGGGAATGGTGCGCCACGGGATGGGTATCCGCTGTCCGCGCCGCGCCCTGCCACCGGGCAGCTACAGCGAAGGCGATAAGGTGTTCGCGCTGGACGGCCGGGAGCTCGTGGCTGTGCTGGAGTTCCAGGGGGTCAACCCCCAGGGCCTCGTGGACCTGCGCCCGGGCAAGGTACTTGGTTAGTCTGGCCGGGGGCCAGAAGTTTGGAGGACTGAGGTTGGAGTGGGGAGTGAGATAGTCACGCTTCGCGTGACCAGGAACTCTACGTCAAGCGAAGCTTGACACCAGCCCTCCAACCTCCAAACTGCAACCTCCACACTTCTTCATGCGACAATGGTCGCATGCGCAAGATTGTTGAATGCGTGCCCAATATTTCCAACGGGCGCGATCCTGAAATCTACAATGCCGTGGCCCAGGCCGCTGCCGCAGTGGAAGGCGTGCACCTGCTGGACGTGGATCCCGGGCATGACACCAACCGCACCGTGATCACCTTCGCCGGCGAGCCGGAGGCCGTGCTGGAAGCCGCCTTCCGCGTGGTCCGGCGGGCCAGTGAGCTGATTGACATGTCCCACCAGCACGGCGCGCATCCGCGCCACGGGGCCACGGATGTCTGCCCCTTCGTGCCCGTCAGCAATGTCACGATGGAGGAATGCGTGGCCCTGGCCCAGCGCCTCGGCGAGCGCATCGGCACTGAACTGGGCATCCCGGTCTGGCTGTATGAGCATGCCGCCCGCAAGCCCGCGTGGCACAATCTCGCCAATGTGCGCAGCGGAGAGTACGAAGCGCTCCGCGGCAAGCTCGGCAGCGAGGAATGGCGACCGGACTACGGCCCGAATGAGTTCAGTGACAGCGTTGCCAGGACGGGCGTCGTCACCGTGGGAGCGCGCAACTTCCTGATTGCCTACAACATCAACTTCAACACCCGCGCCCTATACAACGTGAACCTGATCGCCTGGACGATCCGTGAGAAGGGCCGCCAGGCCCGCGATGCGAACGGCAGGTTCGTGAAGGATGCGGATGGCAACGATGTCTATACACCGGGCCTGTTCAAGGGCCTCAAGGCCATGGGCTGGTTCATTGATGAGTATGAGTGTGCCCAGATCACGATGAACATCACGGACCTCGCGGCCAGCCCCCTGCATGTGATCTTCGACAAGGTGGATGAGCTCTCGCGCGACTACGGCCTGCGCGTGACGGGCAGCGAGCTCGTGGGCCTGATCCCCCTCTCCGCGCTGACGGAGGCCGGGCGGCACTTCCTGAAGAAGCAGAGGAAGGTCTGCACCGGGGTCAGCGAGCGCAAGCTGGTACGCGTGGCCATCCAGACCCTGGGGCTGACGGAGCTCGGGGACTTCGATCCAAAGCAGCGCATCGTGGAATATGCGATTGACGACAGTGAACGGCCGCTGGCAGGCCTGAGCGTGACGGATTTCGTGGAGGAGCTGGCCAGTGTCAGTCCGGCTCCCGGCGGGGGCAGTGTGGCCGCGCTGGCCGGAGCGCTGGCGGCGGGCCTGGCGGCGATGGTGCCTAACCTGACCGTGGGCAAGCCCGGTTACGGCAAGGTCAAGGCGGACATGAACCGCATTGCAACGCGCGCACAGCAGCTCAAGGATGAATACCTGCGCGCGATTGACGACGACACCGCGGCCTTCAACATCCTGATGGATACCTTCGGCATGCCCAAGGACACTGAGGAACAGACGAAGGCGCGCTCGACCGCTATAAAGCAGGCGACCGTCGGCGTGACGGAGGTGCCGCTGGCAACGCTCAAGCGCTGCGTGGAAACCCTGGAGCTCTGCCGCGAAGTCGCCGCAAAGGGCAACCGGAATGCCCTGTCCGATGCCGGCACGGGTGCGGCGATGGCCCTGGCCTGCGCCGAGGGTGCCTGGTACAACGTGCTGATCAACATCGGCACGATGCCGAAGAAATCAGAGTACCGCGCCAAGGTGAAAGCCGAGGCGGAAACAGCGATTGCCGAGTCGCGGCAGATCGCGGATGAGGTCATGAAGCTGATGGAGCGAGAGCTCAGTTAAGGCTGTAGCCTGACAAAGACAGTGTTATCCCTGCGAAGTATACGCCGACGGCAGTAAATGCCCTCGCCTGTGCCGCTCCGGGACGTGCCTGAAGCGGCAGTGCCACGGATGTTTCCTTCCACAGTTGAGACTTTCCCACACCTGGACATTGCCACATTGACTGCCGTATGCCGATATCCCGTCGGGCCACCCCTGAGGACAATGAGATCACCGGGTCTTCCCTCCGCCGGATCTTCAATGAGCCTGCCATGATTCCGGGCCCAGCTGACAAGTGCACTGGAAGACAGTTTTGCCGCAGTGGGCAGG
>JAHEFU010000036.1 GCA_024645305.1 Planctomycetales bacterium | reverse complement strand
GGCCTGGCAGTGCATTGCCCAAAAGCGCTCGAGTTCCTAGCAGGGCAGACCCCACACAGGAAAAGTTCAGCCGGTTGCAGGAATTCAGGACTATGTTTCACGTGAAACGTAATGCAACAGGGGCATAACGAGAGAACAATGTTTCACGTGGAACGCTTTCAATAAGACCGGAGCTGCAGGGAAAGCTGCGCCTGCATGCCATTTGCATAATCGGCAACCAGGTATCGGTCTGTCCGTTTCGGCCGTCGGGCCGGGTCTGGCCTATAATCCACAGGTGCCCGGACTGCGCATCGGAATAGACGTCGGCGGAACCTTTACCCACGGAGTGCTGCTGCGCCCGCCGGGCGAAGTGCTGCGCCGCAGTGTCACGCCCACCACGCATTCCGCCGAGATGGGCGTGGCCGAAGGCATCCGCCGGGTCCTGCGGGAACTGGTGGAGGGACTGGATCCCGTGGAAATTGAACTGGTGGCGCATTCCACCACCCAGGCCACCAACGCCCTGCTGGAAGGGGACGTTTCTCCCATTAACCGCGTAGTTTGCGTACCCCCGGGGGAAGGCCTGCTGCTGGGCTGGGCCCTGCGTGACAGGCGGATCCCCATCGGCGCAGGAAATGGCGTGGTCCTTAGTCAGACCATGGTGCAGACCGAGGAAAAAGATTCAGACCATTACGAACTGGACCGGGATATACCGACTGCGCTGATCCAGCCCCTGGCAGGCGGACAGGCCCTGCGGGAGTCAGAGATCCGCGACAGGCTGAAGCTGGATCCCGAGCGCTGCGTACTGGCCGGCGATATCACACAGGTGCTGGGGATCAATGCCCGGGCCCGCACCGCAGGCATCAATGCCGCCATGCTGCCGCGGATGCTGGAAACGGCGAATTACACGGACAGCGTCGTGCAGGAACTGTTGCCCGGCGCGCCACTGCAGGTGGTGCGCAGTGATGGCGGAGCGATGGACATTGCGGAAATGCGCAGCCAGCCTATCCTTTCCATTCTCTCCGGCCCTGCCGCCGGGGCCAGTGCCGCCCTGCATCGCAGTGGCCGCAGCGAGCTGGTGTTCATTGAAGTCGGTGGCACCTCCACGGACATTACGCTTGTGCAGGCTGGCCGCGTGCGGCATCGCAATGCCACGGTGGGCGGCAATCGCCTGCTTGTCCCCGCTCTTGATCTGCGCACCGTAGCCCTGGGTGGAGGAAGCATGCTGGATGCCCAGGGCCGGCAGTTCGGACCGCGCAGTGCTCATATCGCCGGGCTGCCCTATGTCTTCCAGGCCCTGCAGCAGGGCCGGCAGATCAGCGGCTCCACGGAGTGGAAGGATAACCACGGACACGCCTATATAGCGCTTGAGCTTGATGACGGACAGCTCGCGGCAGTCACGGCTACGGACTGGATGCTGGCTGACGCGGTCTCCAGGGGCGGTGACAATCCTGACAGTCTGCTCAGACAGCTGGGAATGGAACTGGATGCCGTTCAACGGAAAGCCCTGCATTTCGCCCTGCAGCCCATGGAGCAGACTGCCCGGAATGCCTTCCGGCATTCCATCAGGCAGCTGTGCCGTCCAATCCACGAACTGATCCGGACCCATGAAGCCCAGGCTGCAACGCTGGCCCTGGTTGGCGGCGGCGGCGGGGCGCCTGTGCTGCTGGATAGCCTGGCCGCTGAACTGGATATGCCCGCTGAGCTGATCGCGGACCATCCCGTGATCAGTGCGGTCGGGGCTGCCCTGGCCGTGACCTGTGTAAGTCTCAGTCGCAGTACGGCTGAACCGCGGAGTGGGGATATTGAAGAGCTGACCCGCGAAGTTGAGGAGCGTCTGGCCCGGCAGGGTGCCGAGCGTGTTTCCACGGAGTATGAATACGATTCACAGCGCCAGGTGCTGACTGTCACGGGGCGGGGAAACCGGCCCTATGAGCAGGATAGTGGCCAGCTGAGCGAAACGGAGCTTTCCGTGCGCGCCACTGAATTGCTGGGCAGCCCGGCCAGCTTGCTGTGGCAGTCCGCGGGAGCCAGTTTCCACATGGGGCAGGGCGCACGGGGAGTTGCGCAGCCGGCGATTGCCCTGAGCCCCAGCGGCAGATCCCTGTGGCAGGGCAGCTGCCGGCGTCATGCAGCAGCCGCAGCGGGGGAGCTGGAGTATGTGCTGGAGCGCCTGATCGCCGAGGAAACTGCCTACACGGATGGCGGTGCACTGTTGCCCGGACTGAGCCTGCTGGCGGACGGGCGCTACATCCCCCTGGATCAGCTGGGCAGCGCGGAGCTGGTGAAGGAAGTCCTGCGCTGGGAGCAGCTGCCCCAGGACTGTGAAGCCCTGTTCCTCCTCAAGTAATTAGCTGGATTGCTAAGCAGCCTTTGGAGTATTGCAGGCCTGGCTGCGGCGGAGATATCAAGCTGCAGCCTGCTACATTCACACAGCAGGTCCAAATAAACATATAATGTAGCCATGCGTATCCTGCTGTATCTGTTGCTGCTGCTGCTGGGCGGCCTCTGCGCCTGTCCCGCGGATCCGGGCAACCAGAGTCGACCGGGCAGCACGGGCAGTCCCGAGCAGGAAAGCAGTGCCAGCATAGACAAGTATGGCCAGCAGGCCGTGGATTACCTCAAGGCCAGCCTCAGGGAGCCGGGCAGCGCCGATCATGCTTCGCTTGAGGATTGCTGGAGCATCATTTCCCGCCTGCCCGATGCCAGCCCCTTCGCCCGGCAGATTGAGCAACAGGTCACGACAGCTGCTCCGGCCCTGGAATTTGAATTGCTGGATGCATGGGTGGCGACCAATCCGCAGGCAGCGCTTGAGTATGTCAGGGCGCAATGCGCCGAGGGAAACCCGGCGGTACTGCAGGCCCTGATCAGGCACCCCCAGGAAGGGCTTGGCCTGCTGCTTGAATTGAATTTATCCAATCAATCGGTTGATTTTAATGATGCGACCCTGCTGCTGATCCGCAGCTGGGGCACGCCCGACCAGCAGCTGCTGCCGGTCTTCCAGGCGCTTGCCACAAGTGCTGATCCCAACATCAGCCTGCGGGCCATCGGCTACCTTGTGCAGCTGGATGCCGCCTCTGATGAACAGCTGGAGCAGCTCAAGCAGGCGATCCGCAGTGAAACCGAGCATTTCATGGCGGCCGTGGAGGGTGGCAAGATCAGCCGCAGCGAGCAACTGGCCACGGCTTACATTCCGCGAGTCAAGGACGCACCATTGGGTGAGGCTGATCCTGAGCTGGGCTGGGACATGCAGCCATACTTCAGCGCCTACGCCCTGGCTTACATTCCCGGCACGGAAGCCCGGCTGATCCGCACCCGGCTTATGGATGCGGCTAACCTCGACCTGCGCTGGCAGGCCCGCTTCGGTGAACTGATGCAGGGGCATCCGGCGTCCTTCCAGCAGGCGATGCTGTCTGAGGGCGTGCTGTCACCCTTCGTGCTGAAGTGTCTGGCTCCTCCGGAAGCGATGCACCCGGACCTGCTGCCCTGGTATGAGAAGGCCATTGCGCAGGCCCCGGAGGCGCAGCGCTTCCAGCTGGTCAGCCAGCTGAGCCGCTATAATGAGCATGCGTCGGATTCCGCTCTGCGGGAGCTGGTGCTGGGACTGCTGGATGAGGACTCCTCGAGGGTCCGCGGGCAGGCCTGGCTGCTGGCCGCCCAGTTCGGATACACCGGCCGGAGGGTTGAGGCTGCCGGCCTGCTTGCCTCGGAAACGGAGCAGGCACCGCTGAAGGCGGCCGTGGCCTGCTACCTGTTGTCTGTCCCGGGCAGCCAGCAGGAATCAGGGAGCTGAGCTGAGTTGACAATTGCAATCTTCATATTGGTCCTGACACTCGTCGCCGGTCTGGTGGCGGCTGCCGGCGACCGGATGGGGCAGCTGGCCGCCAAGCGCAAGATCCGCATCGGCAAGCTGCGCCCGCGTGACGCCTCCCGCCTCGTCGCCGTGCTGACCGGCATGGCGATCTCGCTCGTGACCTTCGGCGTGGTGTTCGCGGTCTGGAGTGACTTCCGCGAGGCCCTGACACGCTACCGCGAAACCAAGAACAACCTGGCAACGGTGCTGGCCGAGCGCGACGGGATGCTCGGTGAGATCACGGAGGCCCGCCAGGGCCGCGATGACGCCATCCAGGCCCAGCAGGATGCGGAACAGGCCCAGCAGGACGCCGAGGAACTGACAACGGCGGCGCAGAACAGGCTACTGGCCGTGGAGGACCAGCTGCTGGTGGCTGATGCCCAGATCAAGGCCAAGGAAGATGAACTGGCCGAGAAGCAGAAGGAAGTTGACAAGATCCAGCGGGAACTGGCTGCGGCCCGCCAGGAGATGCAGGACATCGCACGCATCAAGGAGGGTGACCAGATCCAGCTGGATGCCCTGCGCAACCTGAAGAACCAGGCGATCAAGGACATTGAACGGCTCAACGCCGAAATTGAGGAGATTGCCCGCAGCAAGGTGGTGCTCGAACTCGGCAAGGTGCTGCTCTACCACGACTTGCCGGCCGGGACTGCCAACCTCAGTGCCAGCCTGCAGGAGGCGATTGACACGGTGCAGATCAACATGCTGCGCCGCAAGCCCCCGCTGAAGATCGATCCCGACAGCATCCCCGCCGCGCAGCAGTTCGCCGCGGAGTTATCCGTCGGTGGCAATGGCGCAGTGGTGATCATCCGCAATGCCCGCAATGTCTTCGAGAACGGAGACGAGGGCGTACTGCTGGACTTCAGTGCGATCCAGCTGGCCCCCATCGTGCGCAGCGGCAGCGACTTCATGACGATCACAGTCACCGAACAGGGCAGCAGTGTGCGGGTGCTGGGCCGCGATGAGGTGGTCCTGTCACTGGGCAACCAGGTTAATATCGACTTCACCCAGCGCCTCGACCCGCTGTTCCAGCGTGAGGCCCTCGCCGCCGGGTTCCTGCCCGACATCACGACCGGGACGGTCAGCCATCCGCTCAACGAGCTGCTGTTCCAGGCGGAGAAGCTCAATGCCAACGCCCGGCCCTTCGTGATCCATCTGCGGGCCCGGCAGAACCTGACCGCCGTGGACGGCATTGACAACCTGGAGAAGCTGGAGATCGTCGTCAGCGGAGTACCTGAATGATCCAGCGCCTGCTGGGGGCCGCCCTGCTGGCGGGCCTGCTCTGCCTGCCGGCCTACGGACAGGATGAGCCCCCCGAACAATCCGCTTCCGCCGAAGCCGCCGCAGAGGAAGCACCCGCAGCCGCGGAACGCACGACACCGCCGGAACTGCCATTGGCAACGATTCCCCTGCAGGAGAACCTGCGCTTCACCGTGCGGCCCACGATCCTCGGGCTGATCCCGCCTGACAGTGCCGAGGATTACGGCGAGGGCCTGATCCGCGTCAGTGGCCTGGACGGGCGGCGCGTGGAGCTGCACTACGAAATCAAGGAAGAGATCGAGAAGGAACGCGGCGGGGATGAGCTCTTCGAGCTGCAGGAAGCCCCGGTGGAACTGCGCACGGAGTTCCTCACCCGCATCCGCCGCGGTGACATCGTTGTCAGCGACATTACCCAGGGCCGGCGCATCGCCTGCCCGCTGTTCTGGGAAACGGGCGACATCCAGGCGCGGGACTACGGCCTGCTGTGGATTGCCCCGCCCCTGCTGTCCGCGCTCAAGCAAAGTGGTGGCTGCGACTGGGAACTGCAGTGCGCGGCGGACCCCGATGCGCAGATCGGCCAGGATCTGGACCAGCTTATCGAATCACGGCGCCGGGGCAGCGGACTGCCCGAGGATGCCCAGCCCCGTCTGGAGCTGATCGAGGAGCATGGCCGCTACCTGGTGCCCGTCAACGGGGCGATGAGCCAGCTGGAAGCCGTGCATGTGCGGGACAGCTACGGGATGGCGGAGTACTGGTTCCTGGATGACCCGGACAATCCGCTGCTGCTCAAGATGAGCTTCATTGCCATCCCGGAAGCCAGTCCCTCCGAGGGCGGAATTGCCAGGCAGCTGCAGGCCGGCATCGGCTTCGCCGTCACCAGCATCAATTTCTGAGGCTTCAGGACAGCGGCGTGCGGCGGTCGCGTGTGGCCAGCTGGGCCTGCCGCGCCAGCCACAGCATCAGCCACAGCTGCATGGAAGTCAGCAGCGGCCAGCGCCAGAATTCGAATGCCAGGCTGTTCCAGGCTTCCATCACCGGTGTGCCCATCAGCATCCGGCTCGGTGCTGCGAATGGGCTGAAGGGCAGGAAGCAGTTGTAGACCCACATCATGTTGCCGAAGAAGGCGAGGAAGGGTTCCTGGTCGCTGCCCATGCCGAGCAGGCTGCCCAGCAGGGACATGAAGGAAACCGTCACGGGCAGCAGCAGGGGTATCACCACCAGCAGCCAGGTCTGGCGACTACGCCCGCGGTAGGCCAGCTGCACAGTGAGCATGAACAGCGCCAGGCCGGCCAGCAGGCCAACCGGCACCAGGGGCCAGAGGTCCGTGTCCAACTGCTCCGAGCGTGCGATTTCAGCAAAGAAGACTGAGCCGAATGCAATGGCGAAGATCTGCAGGCCGGCGATCAACAGGGAAAGCAGGGGCACGATCAGGTGCATGTGCAGGTTCAGGCCGACCATGCTGAGATACAGGCCAAGCAGGATGCTGCCGAGGATCCCGCTGAGGCTGATGGCAATGATACTCAGGGGCAGGAACATCAGGGCCTGCATCTGGATTTCCAGAGATTGCCAGCCGAGGGCGATCACGAAACTTCCGCAGAAGACGCAGGCCGCGAAGATGATCCGTGGCCAGACCGGCATCACATTGATGCGCAGGCCCGCGAGGATGATGTCGCGGTCATCCAGCGGCGAAATGCAGATCATGCTGTCAAGCATCTGCGCCCCGCCGGAATCCTTGATCTGGGATAGCCAGCCAATACTGTCACGACTGAGCTTGAACAGTCCGCCCAATAGCCACAGCAGGGCGGCCGGAGCCAGGATGACAATGCTCAGCACCTTGAGCATTTCCACCGTGTCATTGCTGAGAATATCTATATCGGACATGCGGGAGAGGGTGCTGATGAACACGGCGATGATGAAGAGGCCGGGGCAGACCAGGAAGACCCAGGCATTGCGTTTCCAGCCGGGCTGCAGCACGCTGTTGCGCAGCTCGCGGCGTTGCGCCAGCTGTACCAGCGGATTGGAGTCCAGGCGCCTGGCGGCGGCAAGGTACTCCCGGCCTTCACTGATCAGTCCTGCAGTATTCAAGGGGCGATTCTACATCCTGTGGGGATATGGGGATGACGCAGTAATCCGTGTATGTGGTTCAGGCCAGATTCTTTTTCCCGCTCACCCAAGTGTTCGCGGGTCTGCAATACAGCTCATGGCAAAGCTCACATTGTTCTTCCCGCTCACCCAAGTGTTCGCGGGTCTGCAGCACAGCTCATGGCAAAGCTCACATTGTTCTTCCCGCTCACCCAAGTGTTCGCGGGTCTGCAGCACAGCTCAGAGCAAAGCTCACATTGTTCTTCCCGCTCACCCAAGAGTTCGCGGGTCTGCAGCACAGCTCAGAGCAAAGCTCCTCGCTGTCTGCGCGGTACAGGAGTTTCATTGGTGGCAGCAATGTGACTTCAACCCGACCCAATCACGCAAACGCGTGATTGCAGGGTTAGACCTTCGAGCGACCAGCGAGAAGGCAAATCGACGGTGTAACTTCAGCGCGACCCGGCGAAACTTGCTTTCGCCGCAGCGCCAGACCTTCGAGCGTTCAGCGAGAAGGCAAATCGACGGTGTAACTTCAGCGCGACCCGGCGAAACTTGCTTTCGCCGCAGCGCCAGACCTTCGAGCGTTCAGCGAGAAGGCAAAAAGAAAGGGCCCGGTCCTCAGGAGCCAGCTTCTCTCCCCTGAACCGGGCTTTCAGGCGGATAATCCGCCCTCAGGTCGGGTTAGATACCTGTAACTAATAAGATGCCAGAACCATCTAGATGTTACATGGGTTGGCCGGGGGCGGAATCCATCAGGGTTAGGATGTAATTTCAACAGAGCACTGACTGCACACGTCAGGGAACTGTATATACGGGAGAGGAAACATGCCTAGACTGACAATGATTCTCTATACATTGATCCTGCTGTCCTGCCTGGCCCTGGGCAATTCCTGCGGAGGAGGGGGCGGCGGGGCCAGCAGTCCCTCCAGTATGGAAATGATCGCCCTGGACTCGGGCCTGGACAAGAAGTCCATGAGCGATGACATCAATGAATATGCCGGTTCCGAGGACTACTCATCACAATACAGGGACCAGACACGCTCGAGCCTTGGAAGCATGAGCGCTGAGCAGCAGGGTATGGTGGCTGATAACGGCTGGAACAACCCCTCCGAAGCCCCCGCAGGGTCGACGGCTGATGGCGAGACGGACATCCCGCAGGACGGGATGTTGCGCTCCATCGAGGACTGGCTGAACCCCAAGGCCTGGGCCCAGGAAGCTTCAGTCGACGAGGACTACATCATCCGCACCGGCAACATCGAAATGGAAATCGATGACTATGACAAGTCCAGTGCGGAGGTCACCACGATTGCCAGGCGCTATGGGGGCATCATCACCGATTCGCAGATGCAGAAGTACGGCGATAACATGCGCGTGGGCTGGATCACCCTCAGGGTGCCCAGTGACAAGTTCCAGCAGTGCTATGACGACCTGCGGGCCATCGGTGAGGTCAAGGTGCAAAACGTCTCCAGCGAGGATGTGACCAACGAGTACATCGCCGGGGTGAGCCGCATGGAAGCCCTGCGGATTGAGCACGAGACCCTGCAGGGCATGCTGGCGGATGCCCGCGAGATCCAGCGCACGCGGGGCCTGGGCGAGGCCTACAGTGTGCTGCTGGACACCCAGAAGCGGCTCAGCCAGGTGACGACGGAGCTGCAGACCGTGGAGAACCGCGTTTCCAGCCTGAAGGACCGCATCCAGCGTTCGACGATCAGCGTGAACCTCAGTGAGCGACCGCTGGCACCGCCGCCCGACGAATTCTCCTGGGGCTTCGGCAATACATTTGAAAGTGCCAAGAAGGACCTGATGGCCGGCGTTTCATACAGCATCAATGGGTTGATCTACTTCATGATCAACGGCCTGTTGTGGTGGATCATCTGGCTCTTCATAATCTGGCTGGTCTGGAAGCTCGTGCTCCGCCGCCTGTGGAGTGCGCTGGTGAAAGCCCTGAAGCAGGAGCAGGAGCGGGGACGGCAGCCCGAGGCAAAGTAGGCCGGCAGCACAGCCGCAGCAGGGCATCAGCCATGCTAGAATCTAGCGCGGGCGCATTCGGAGGGGCAATTCCGGGGCCTGCAGACACCTGTGGCCGATGCGAGGCCGGGGTGGATGAAAGGTGGAACCAGGCATGAGGCGCCCGAAGTACAGAAGTGAGGAAAAACCGCTTTCCAGCGCGGCCGCTTCCGCGTTCAGCCCCTTCATGCGCCAGTTCCGCAAGTTCACGGCGCTGGCTCTCTTCCTCAAGCTGCTGCCCGAAGAACTGAATGGCCTGGCTGCGCCCTACGATGTGCGCCTGATGCGCAATGAGGACGGGGCCGACCTGAACACCATGTTCGTGTATGCAGCCTCCCCCACGGTGGCCATGGTACTGAGGCAGCGCAGTCGCCGGCTGGTGGAGGATGTGAATAACGGCCTGCCTGTACAGCTGCTGGAGGATCTGCATATAGAGGTGGTGAATCCGGACCGGGTTGAGCAACAATTGAATATTCTGGCGGTCCGGCCCGACTAGAAGGTGTATTGAAATCAAGGCACGGCGGAAAATGAGTTTTACGGGATACAGGCTGCTGTTGGCAATCTGCGCCTTGGCGTGGCTCTGGCTGCCGGGCAGCCGGGCGGAAGCCGCCACGGAATGGCAGAGCCTGCTCAGCGAGGACTTCAGCCAGGGCGAGGTCAGCTTCTACACCGGGCAGGCCTCGGAAGCCTTCTATGGCATCGACGACCAGAACCGCTACATCATTGACGGCCTGAATACGGAGATTGACTCCCTCAGCGCCCTGACCAAGAACCTGTATTACTACTATGTGGAAAGCGAGTGCGAGCTGATTGACACCCGCATCGGCGAAATGGCCTTCTGCGGCCTGGTGTTCCACTACAACAAGAAGATCCCCGGCAAGCTGGCCTACTACGTGTTCTACATCTACGCGGACGGCTACTACGGGGCCAAGCGGGTGATCGGTGACAGCGCCGAGGTGATCCTCCCGCTGACCAAGAGTGACTACATCGACATCGGCCGGCCCAATGTGCTGGCGGTGGATGCGCGGGGCACGCGCTTCGACCTCCACATCAACGGCCGCTACGTTGACGGCTTCACCGATGTTCGGATTGACGGCGGCGGTTTCGGCTTCTACGTCAGCCAGCAGGCGCGGGCGGCCTTTGACAACTTTGAGGTCAAGGTTGAGCGCCGCGGTGGCGGCCCGGCCGAGGTGGAGGGCCCCGAACTGCTGGAAGGCAGCAGTGAAGACGGCGGCAGCCGGGCCAGCGGGTCCCAGGATGAGAAGTTCGGCGGTTACGACTTCCCGGACATCCCGAAGGATCCCAACCGGCCGCTATATCCCTGGGAAGTCGGCGTTGACAAGAGCGAGACGGCGCGCAGGGAACGTACGGAATCCCGCGAGCGTGAGCTGGCAGACCTGGCGCAGAAGCGGCTCGAAGACGGCCTGGCAGATCCGCAGCTTGAGGAACAGAAAATCGTCCGGGATGAACCCGTCCCGCAGGAACCGGTACCGGAGGAAAGCGCAGTGGAGCAGCCGGCAGCGGCCGGGGAGAGCCAGCAGGAGACGGCTGCCGGGGAACAGCCCGCGGCCGGGGATGAGACCTTCACGAATGTCAGCCTGTCTGACGATCCCGCAGCGGAGCCTGACAACGGGGAAGCCCCACAGACTGAAACCGCTGACGCGAACAAGGAAGAACGCAGCAGCGCGGACATCATGGAAGAGGTGCGCCGGGACTCCGGTGATGACTGGCCTTTGAAGGCACCGCCCTACAGTCCTCAGGATCCGCCGCAGGAGGCAGGCGGCAGTGAGCAGTCCGGGGAAGAGGATCCAACGGATGACAGGGATCCACAGCGGAATGCCGACGGCAGCCTCAAGGGCATAGAGCTGCCACCCCTGGACATTGCCAGGCCGCCCGCCGGAGCGGGGAGCCAGGAGCAGGCTGAACCGGTTGAGGATGCAGACGGGCAGGCACAGGAGGCCAGTGAGGATGTTGCCAGGGAGAGCGCCGGAGCGCAGGGGGAGGAAACCGGGCCAGTCGATTCCGACGGACCGCTTTCACTGTTCCCCGACCAGGCGGCGGATGGTGCAGAGCAGGCAGGCCCAGGGGAGCGCAATGTGCCCGATCCCAGCGATGTGCTGGGTCCGGCGGATGGCAACCCCGGTGAGCTGAAGCTGCCCAGCGACCAGACTGCCAACGATGCCAGCCGCGAGTATGATCCCTTTGAAGGCAATCCGGACGTGGAGAGCGTCTATGACGACTTCACGGAACAGCGCTGGCCGGTGGCGGACGGGGATACCTCAAGCTACCGCTACTTCGGTGCGGCCTACGAGATTGACAACACGAAGAGTGACACGATGGCCATCAGCTACCAGCAGGCCAGCTTCATGGATGCGCGCTACGGCATCGACGTCGAGTACCTCGGCGGGCTGGACTACGTGGGCTACGGCCTGGCCGCACGCTTCAGCGTGCGCAATGGCAACGTCTCCTACTACGGGATGTTCGTCAGCCAGAGCGGGGAATTCCTGCTGCTCAAGGTGCAGGACGGCAAGGAGATCGTGCTCAGGGACTGGAGCAGCGCTCCGAACCTGAGCCGCACACTCTCCAACCGCATCGGGCTGGAGCTGATCGGCAGCAGCATCCAGTGCATCATCAACGGCGAGGTCGTGGCCACGGTGACCGATGACAGCCTGGATGGTGGTGGCTACGCCCTGCTGTGCGGGCCGGGAACCTCCACGCGCTTTGACAACCTGACAATCAAGGGCCTCGTGGCCGAGGGTGTCTGAGCCGGTGAATGCACCGCAGATCCTGCTTCTGACCCGCAATCCCTCCGGACAGAGCGTGACGCGCCTGCAGGAAGCCGCAGGCATCCGCAAGGACTGTACGCTGCAGGTCGTTGACCCGCACAGCATCCGCCTGCACACGGGAACGGGTGGCCCGCGGGTCGGCCATGACAGCCTGCGCATCGAAGCCGGCAACACGGTCCTGCTGCCCCGCATGGGCAGCCTGTCAACGGAGTATTCGCTGTACTGCCTGGAACAGCTGGAGGCCTGCGGCATCCCGAGCATCTGCAGCTTCGGCGGAATCCTGCGCCTGCGCCACAAGTACAGCGCGCTGACGATGCTGGCCCAGGCGGGGTTGCCCGTGCCTGACAGCGTGCTGCTGCGCAACCAGGCGGAACTGCAGCCGGCGATTGACAGCGTGGGTGGCTACCCGCTGATCATCAAGTTCATCCGCGGCAGCCAGGGCGTGGGTGTGATCCTCGCCGAGCGCGAGGATACCGTGCGCAGCGTGCTGGATGCCCTGAACCTCGTGCAGTACGACGTGATGCTGCAGCGCTACATTCCCGAAGCCGCCAGCCGGGGCACGATCCGCGTGCTGGTGGTGGGAGGCAGGGCGCTGCTGGCTGTGCAGCTGACGGCTGCTGCGGGCCGGGATCGCTCAAATATACATGCGGGGGGCACGGCCCGGAAGCTGGAGCTCAGCCGCGAGATGCAGGCACTGGCCGAGCGCTCAGCCGCCCTGTTCGGGCTGGGCCTGGCGGGTGTCGACCTCGTGGACACTGCGGCCGGCCTCGTGCTGATGGAAGTCAACAGCAGCCCAGGTTTCGAGCAGCCGGAACTGCTGTACGGTCAGGACATCGCGGCGCAGATCATTGACTCGGCGCTGGCCCTGCTGGAGGCCTAGAAGCCGTCCTGGCTGCGGTCACGCAGTTCGTACTCAATGTTCTCGCGGTACCTCCGGTACATGTCCTCGCGGGGATGGTTGCCCTGCTCGAAGGCCAGGCGGCGGCGCTCCTCGATGTATTCCAGGGCATCCTTGAGGCGCTTGTTCTGGATCAGCATCTCCAGCTCGACGTCATAGGCCGCGCCCGTCTGCTGCTCCTGGCTGCGCTTGTTGGCAACCTTGAGATCCTCTTCCTGCTTGCGCATGATCTCCCGGTTGAGGATTTCATTCTCACGAGCCTTGGCCAGGTCGTTGTTCAGCGCGACCACATAGCTGATCCCCCAGATCAGCAGCCCTGCGGCCACTGTAAAAATAGGTATGATCGCAAAAATCGTCATGGTTTTGCCCGGTGTGGTGCCTCAGAGGTTAGCACAGCACATCCCGGGACTATCTTACAGGAACCCCTGCAGCGGCCGGTGGCACTTTCGTCAGAACTGCTCGTCAATCACCCTGATGTAGCGCTCGTACATCTCGCGTTCAGCTTCAGGCAGGTCTTCCGCGGCGAGCTTGAGTTCACACAGCTCACGGGCCTCCTGGGGCCGCCGGGCAGTGAACAGGGCTTCCACCGCGAGGTCATAGTGCCCGCGCCGCTCGCTCTGCTCCATTTCGGTGATCAGGTTGGGTTTTTTCTGGTTGAGTTGATGCTGCAGGTGCGTATTGTCAATTTCATTCTTCTGGTCTTCCCAGACCTTGAAGCCCGCATTTCCCAGGCGACCGAAAGCCCATGCCAGCAGGGGAATCAGGGCAATGACGATAGCCATGCCGGCAATGCTGATCATCAAGGAGTCCATCTCCCCAAGTCCGGAAAGCAGCATCACGGGCATGATCATATCCTATTCGTGCTAAGCGTCAACCGGCAGGCGCTGGTTGAGCTGGTCATACAGCGCACGCCATTTTCCGCTGAAGCTGCCGCTGACAATCATCCGCCGGAGCTTCTGCATCAGGAAGCGGTAAAAGGCCAGGTTATGCCAGGTCAGCAGGCGTGCAGCGGAATGTTCCCCGGTACGAACCAGATGGTTTATATAACTGCGGGAGTACCTGCGGCAGACCATGCAGCGGCATTTCGGATCCAGCGGGCGCTCATCCTCGCGGAAGCGGGAATTTTTCAGCTGCATCCGGCCGTGGCGGGTATAGGCCGAGCCATGCCGGGCCATGCGCGTAGGCTGGACGCAGTCAAACATATCAAAACCCATGGCCACGGCAAATACCAGGTCCGCCGGCTCGCCGACACCCATCAGATAGTGTGCCTTGTCCTGCGGCAGGCGTTGGCCGCAGAATTCCGTCAGGCGCAGGAAGTCCTCCCGGGGCTCACCGACAGCCAGGCCACCAACCGCTATGGCATCGATTCCACTTTCCGCAACCAATTGGATGCTTTGTTCCCGTAGGTCATCTTCCAGGCCTCCCTGGGCTATACCGAACAGCGCAGGGGGCAACAGTGCAGAGCTGGCATGCTTTTCCAGCAGCTCAGGCCAGATCCGTACCTGCTCCGCCAGCCAGTCGTGGGTGAAACGCATATCCTTGATCACTCGCCTGCGTTCGGCGGGCAGCCCGGTGCAGACATCGATGGGCATCACGAAATCCACGCCGAAATCGAGCTGGGCTGTCAGGGTGAATTCGGGGCTGAACAGGTGGCGACCGCCGTGCAGATGGTCCGTGAACTCCACACCGTTTGGTTTAAGTGAACGCCGCGCGGCGAGGGAGAATGCCTGGTAGCCTCCGCTGTCCGTGAGGATGCTGCCACTCCAGCCGCTCCAGGCTTTCAGTCCGCCACTGTTGCGGATCTGCCCAGGTCCGGGATCCACCACCAGGTGGTAGGTGTTCATCAGGACGTGCTTATAGCCGATCTTCTCGAGATCGGCCCAGTCCAGGGTTTTCAGGCTGGCACTCGTGGCCACGGGCTGGAACAGTGGAGTCGGCAGCCTGTTGCCGCTGCGATCCGTCAGCCAGCCCGCGCGGGCCTGCGATCCGGGATCGGTGGCCTCCAGCTCAAAGCAATTGCGCACGCGGATATGTTAGCTGAGGCGCATAGGCAGTCGCCATATATGAATGCCGGATCCCGGCTTCATCGAAATCCGCGGGCCAGCCGGGCTATCTGTTTCGACTGAACCAGCAATCCTTCCGCTGATGATTTGAATTCATATCAAAGATTATCTTAGGCATATTCACTCAAATAAGAGACAGTGTTGGCAAAAATCGCAGTTTTTATCAAACAATCGGATTGACTTCACGGTATCACCCGGTATAATTCCGCAGCTTAGCAGTCTCCGTGTGAGACTGCCAGCAGCGGAATATTGAGGCTGCCAGCGGGAAACATCCCGGCGGCAGGGGCATCACCAGGAAAACAAGACTGGTTTTGCTCGCAAATTCTGATCAGCATTGATCCTGGAGGACATATAGAAATGGGAAAGGCCAGCAGCAAGTTTGCCTATACACCGGCCCCCGGCCGGTTGATCGTGAAGTCCCTCGAGCAGAGTGAGCGCACCGACAGCGGTCTGTACCTGCCCGAGACAGCCAAGGAGCGTCCGCAGCTCGCCGAGGTTGTGGCCTACGTGCCCTCGCGCGGTGAAGACGGAAAGCCCAATGAGGCCCTCACCACTGTCGGCGCAACGATCTTCCACAGCAAGTACGGCGGCACCGAAGTCAAGATCGACGGCGCCGACTTCCTGATCCTGCGTGAGGATGACATCCTCGCCGTGAAGAACTAGCCACTAGTTGCAGATCATCCGGGGCATGCAGCGCATGCACCATATACATAAGAGGAGATAGTAGAAATGGCAAAGCAGATTCTGTTCAGTGAGGAAGCCCGCGGCAAGTTGCTCAAGGGTGTTGACGCCGTGGCCGATGCGGTCAAGGTGACCCTCGGGCCGCGCGGCCGCAACGTGGTGCTGGAGAAAAAATGGGGCAGCCCGACCATCACCAACGACGGTGTGACCATCGCCAAGGACATCGAGCTGGAGGGCCTGGAGAACATCGGCGCCCAGCTGGTCAAGGAGGTTGCCTCCAAGACCAACGACATCGCCGGCGACGGCACCACCACCGCCACCATCATGGCCCAGGCCCTCATCCATGAGGGCATGCGCAACATCGCCGCCGGGGCCAACCCGATGGCCATCAAGCGCGGCATCATGATGGCCTGCGCCCAGGTGGTGGAGTTCCTGATCAAGAACGCCCAGGAGATCAAGACCGACAAGAAGGCCATTGCCAACGTGGCGGCCATCTCCGGCAACAATGACGCCGAGATCGGCGGCAACATCGCCGCGGCCCTCGAGGCCGTCGGCAAGGACGGCGTGATCACGGTCGAGGAAAGCAAGAGCGCTGAGACCAAGATCGAGCTCGTGGAAGGCATGCAGTTCGACCGCGGCTACATCAGCCCCTACTTCGTGACCGACCGCGAGGGCATGACCGCCAATGCTGACGATCCGTTCATCCTGCTGTGGGAGAAGAAGATCTCCAACATCCAGGAACTTCTGCCCCTGCTGGAGAAGGTCTCCAAGAGCGGCCGTCCGCTGGCGATCATCGCCGAGGACATCGAGGGTGAGGCCCTCGCCACACTCGTCGTCAACCGCCTGCGCGGCACGCTGAACGTCGTGGCCGTCAAGAGCCCCGGCTACGGTGACCGCCGCAAGGCCATGATGGAGGACATCGCCGTCCTGACCGGCGGCAAGTTCTTCACTGAGGACCTGGGCGTCAAGCTGGAGAACGTGGACCTGCGCGAGCTGGGCACCTGCAAGACCTTCAAGTGTGACAAGGACAATACCGTCGTCATCGAGGGCAAGGGCACCAAGGCCGCGATCCAGGGCCGCATCAAGGAGATCCGCGCCGAGATCGAGAAGGCCACGAGCGACTGGGACAAGGAAAAGCTGCAGGAGCGCCTGGCCAAGCTGGTTGGCGGTGTCGCCGTGGTCAAGGTCGGTGCGGCCACCGAGACTGAGCTCAAGGAGAAGAAGCACCGCTACGAGGACGCCCTGAGCGCGACCCGTGCGGCTGTTGACGAGGGCATCGTGCCCGGCGGCGGCGTGGCCCTG
>JAHEFU010000218.1 GCA_024645305.1 Planctomycetales bacterium | reverse complement strand
TGCCATCCGGGGATCCGGAGGAATCGCGTGCCAGATCATCCAGAGTCCAGTCGCTGCTTTCCTGCTGCATCTGCTCATCACTTGCCTTGCCTGCATCCGGGTGTGAGAGTACACCGGTGAATCCGATCACACTGCGCACCAGCAGGTGGGGCTCGCCCTCCATCCGCTGCAGCCAGGCGAGGCGGCGGCCATCGGGTGAAAGCACGGGATGCTCAGCCTCATTCTCATTGTCACTGACGCGCCACTCGCGTCCCGTTGCCAGGTCGCGCACCCAGACCCCCGGCGGGATTTCCCAGTCGTACTCCTCCTGCTGCTTGTCCAGGTAGCTGCGGCGCGTGAAGGCCAGCAGGCGTCCGTCCATGCTGACACTGGGCTGCTGGGCATCGGCGACCAGCAGGGTCTCGCGCCCGCTGTCCGGCTCCAGGCGGTAGATATGCCAGTCCCCCCAGCCGCCGCGCTGGAAGATCAGGCTGCCATCGGGCAGGAAGTTGATGTTGCTTTCGTGATAGTCCCATTCGCGCAGCTGCCGCTTCGTGAGCTGGCGCGGATTTCCATTGTTGTCAAAACCGTAGATCCGCTCGTAGGCCGGGCCGTCCCCTGCGGTGCTCTGCAGCAGGAAGGCCATCCGGCCATCCGCACCCTGGCGCAGGGAGATGGCTGAATCGCCGGGATCCGGCTTGGCCAGCTCCCGCCAGTCGCCTCCCGAGAGCGGCTGGCGCACGAGGCTGGCCCCGTAGAAGCGCGGGCCCACGCTGTAGGCCAGTTCATAGTCCCGGGCATTGCCAACGAAGGAGAGGTCCAGCCCGCTGCCCTCGAGGTCAATCAGGCGCTCGGGCTCATAGCCCTCCGTGCTGAAGATCTGGACCTGGCCGTCCATCATCAGGGCCATGTACTTGCCATCGGGGCTGTAGGCCGGGGATCCGGCGTCGGCCGTTGCCAGATGGTACTGGAGCCGGCCGTATTCATCGTAGACCAGCACGCTACCCTGGTTGGCAACCTGGGGCTGCGGCCAGTCCGGGCCGATCACGGTACAGAGCATGTGGCTGTCCGGGCTCCAGGCGATGGGCGCAGTGTAGGTGTCGTAGCCGTTGGCCAGCGCAGTGGCTGTCAGCAGACTGAAGATGGCAATCAGGCAGGCAAGGGTACGCATGCCCTGATTCTACAGCGCAACGGCTCAGTTGCGGCGGAATTCGTCCGGGTCTCGGCGCTCGGGCGGATTGGGAGGCACGATCTCCACACTGCCATTGGGAAACACGTAGGTGATTTCATGCCCCAAGGGATCACTGACCACCTGGCGGGCCATGGTCCCGTGCCGGTAGGCGAAGCCGAATTCGTAGTGGATGGAATCCCCCACTCCGGGAGTGCGGTAGAACAGGTATTCCGCCGGTGTCATGTCATCATTCGTCTCGGAGATCCGCCAGGAGTACAGCTCGCCCGGCTCGGCCTCATCAATCAGGCCCTCCTCATTCACCAGGAATGTTCCCATTTCCTCGCCCCGGGGATCCCGCACCACCACTTTCAGCCCGCCGTGCATGTTCAGGGTGGTACCGCCGGTGGAGGTCCGTCCGCTGACCACGGGATTGCGCAGCAGGGGCATCATCTCCACGCTGCAGATATCAAGTTCAAGGGTCGCGCTGTCAGTGGCCTTGAGGCTGTCCATCACCAGGTCCTTGTATAGCCAGTTCTGCCGCCCGATGCGGCAGCTGGCCTCGAACTGCAGGATGGACATGTCGGAGCCCTCTGCCGGATTGAACTCGGCGCGACGCAGCTCCAGGTTCATCGTGATCGGGTTCTTGAACTCGATGATGGTTTCCTGCCAGTGCCGGTCCAGGATGTCGGCGCCGCTGTCTCCGGCTCCATCCGCCGCTGGCCGGGACTGGGCTTCGACGTCGGCCGGGTCTGCTGGTGCAGCCACTGGGTCCGGGTCTGCTGGGACCGCCGCGGGCTGGGGCTCTGCTGTCCTGTCTGCCTTACTCCGGGCATTACCGGCGGGACAGCCGGAAATCAGCATTAGTCCGGCCAGGAGCATTCCTGGCAGCAGACGCCTGATGAATCTCCATGGGATCATGCCTTCCTCCATCCCTGCGCGGCCGACTTCCTGCTGCCGGCCCTCCCGCCAAAATGCGGCACCCGTATCAGTCAGATTTACCCGGGTCCAGCACGATGATATCTTCCTTCAGCAGGCGATCCAGGGCGTCGCGGACCCACAGCGGGACCCATTCACCGGTAGCACCCCACTCCACGCATGTCAGGGCCTCACCGTAGCTGGTGAAGTAGATGCGCTGGTCCCCATTCGGGATGTAGCCGATCCACCAGTAGATATGGGGTGCGTCCTGATCTCCACTGTTTGTGGCCCAGGACATGCTCTGCGTGTCGGACACGAAGTCCGCATGGCCCCGGACCTGCTCTACGCTCATCCCGTCAAACGGACTGGCCAGGGCACTCGTACTCATCGCCAGCAATATCATCAGCCCAAAGATCCACACTTTCATTTGTTCTTCCTCCGCAATTGAATGCAGCGCAATTATATCTGAAACAATGGTTAATTGCCGATGGTCTGTCACGGGGAATGCGTGGAGACATTCCTGGCAGACTTATAGTAACGGGAGCGCGGGACAGCAGTTGCACTGGAATTTAACACTAATATAGGAATAGTGACTGGCAAATCCGGCAATTCTGAGTGATAATTACTTTACGGGAATTGTTTATGCCTTTCGATTCCCCAGGAAGTGCTAAAATTTCATCGAGATTCGCAATTGGCGGATTAAATTAGATGCGAATCAGCAAACCAGGGGTCGGACCAGAGGGATAAAGTTAAATTCTGGTATAATTTCACAATCAAATGAGTCTGGATTTATCAAAAGAAAAGTGGTTCGTGGACTTCTGCGAACCAATCGTGCATGCCCTTTACGGCAGGGATCCGCAGCTGATGACACAGCGGCTGGATGAGGCCTGGGAGGCGCATGCCGCCGGCCAATATACTGAGCAGGAAAGCGTCACCTTCTTCTACCAGCTCACTTACCTTGAATACCAGGTCCGCCTGATGCAGCGTGAGGACGGCTGGGCCATGAAGCACCTGCCGGGCATCCTTGAACGCCTGGAGCAGGAAAGCAGCTTTGATCATGCTGAAATGCTGCGGCGCAGGCTCTACCTGCAGTTGCGGATCACCATGGACCGGCTTGATTTCCTGCCGCTGGACCAGACAACCATGGACAGGCTGGTCAGCCTGATTCCACTGGAGAACCAGACTTCCGAGTTGTGGAACAAGATCACCAGCTGGGCCTACAAGCGCGGCAATGAGCATTACCTGGTCAAATCCTACGATTTCGCCATCAACAATGCGCGCGGCCTCCACGCTAACTGGAACTGGGTCCGGGCCTATGCCCTGATGCGGGTTGTACAGGGCCTCTTCAACCGCGAGGACCTGCTGTGGGTGATGGATAACGCAGAGATCGAGTCACACATCAAGTATGTCAAGATGGATATCTGGAAAGCCGCCTCGCAACTGGGCATCGCGGATGAGGAAATGGAAGAGATGTTCGAACTGCGCAGCCAGCAGATCACCGAATGCAGTGGAGAGCGGCTGACGGATCTGCTTAACCGCCACTTCCGCAATCCTCGTTTCGGAGCTGACAGTCCCTTGAACGCTGTCGGCGCTTGATAGTTATCCGGATCGGTACACACACGCCATTGCGCGATTGACCTTACTGGAATTCCCCTGCTGAATTGCGTGCGCCCCTGCACGTCCAGTCAGCTGTGGCCCGGTGCATACGCATCACCATATGGCCTACGGCCCCTGAGGCAACCGGCCCCGGCTCAATACTCCCCTGCAGCAGTACAGTCAGTATGCTTTGCGAATCGAACAGATGAAGTTCAGGATTCAGCCTGGCTCAGGCCAGAGGCGAAGCCTGCACTAAACGAGTTCGGCTTCGCAGTCAAACCAGACATAATCCGGACTGTTATCAGTCAGGCAGGTACTCAGAGTGCCATGCGCTCCGGCCGGGAGAGTGACGGTCTGTTCTTCGGTTGTGTACTTGATATTGCTCATTTCTTAATCCTCTGAATCAATAGATTCTGCTGATGGACAATTCCGCTGAGGACTCAATTACGTGACGTCAACGGTCTCATCGTCGAAGTGCACGAAGCCCATAGTTGACTCACCGTTAACCTGGTCGCGCGAAATGCCGTAGTAAGCGGCGATCGCTTCTTCCATGCCATCCATGTCCACATCGAAATTGCTGCCCTTGTAGAGCTGTCCGAGGGTCATTTCCTCATAGGCAAAGCCGAAGTTGTAGAATCCGCAGTTGGCGTTCCAGCCATCGGTGATCGAGGTCGGGGTGGACATGTTCTTCTGGGTCAGCATGTCATTGCTACCCTGGCCTGAACAGGAACAGAGAGCCACGAGGGCGATGATGGCGATTGCGATGTTGATCTTCTGCATTTAGTTTCTCCAGTTGTCTGATGTGGTGAACCGCAGGCCAGCCTCACGACAGTCCCGCAGAGGGTGTTGCTGGTCTAGAGTTCGGCTTCGCAGTCGAACCACACGTAGTCCGGACTGTTGTCGGTCAGGCAGGTGCTCAGTACGCCATGCGCTCCGGCGGGGAGAGTGACGGTCTGTTCTTCGGTTGTGTACTTGATATTGCTCATTTCTTAATCCTCTGAATCAATAGATTCTGCTGATGGACAATTCCGCTGAGGACTCAATTACGTGACGTCAACGG
>JAHEFU010000217.1 GCA_024645305.1 Planctomycetales bacterium | reverse complement strand
TACGCCCGTCGCTGAACGGCCCGGACCAGTCCCAGCGGCCGCTGCCGTAGTTGGCAATGCCGATGTAGAACTCGCTGGTGCTGCCGTCACTGCGCAACCGCAGATTGATGTCGGTAGACAGGGTGGCCGGGTTCTCCCCGCCAAGCGGGATGCGGTAGGTGGCGATGCTGCGTCCGCCAGCTCCGGCGCTGCCGCTTTCCAGGCGCAGGGCCTGGCCGAAGTTGCTCGTCGTGCCTTCCGTCCCGAAGGCATCCACGCCACGCCAGAATTCACTGTTCTCGTTGATCGCACTGGACATCCGCGCCGTCGCGGGATCCACGAAACCGTCCTCGTTGAGTGACTCCCAGGGCAGCAGGCTGTCCTGGGGAATAATCTGTTCCAGCACGGGGCCGGCAAGGTTCAGTGGATCAGCAGTCAGTTGCAGATCCACCGATCCGTCAGCTCCAACCGGTGCCTGCTGCCCGCCGCAAGCTGCCAGCAGGGCCAGCAGTACGAGCAGTATTGATGTAACTGTGTATTTCATGATGATCATCTCCTCAATCCCTTTTATTGTATGGCAGGCCAGCCCTACAGACAAAAAACAGCCGTACTCAGCCTGCACTCGGCTGGGATCCGCAATGGCAGAACTGGCGGAACAGCTGGATTTATGCGGGTCGCCGTCCTCGATGTGCAGCCTGTATGAGGGGCCGGTCAGGTCCATCCGGCGGAGCCCCGAGCAGGCGGTCAGTCCAGCAGTTGCTGCATGCAGAACAGCGGACGCTCCAGTGTGGAGCTGCGCACATAGATGCCTGGCAGGCCGTCTATGTCCACCATTTTGATGAAGTCACTCGCCTCTTCGGTGGAACTGCCCTGCGGAGCAACATGCAATTCAGGCCCCCAGGCATCGCCATCTGCATCCAGTGCGCGCCTGTAGGAAGTGCGACTGCCGAATTCATCATCCCTGTAGGCCAGGGCCGGGAAACCATCGATGATCGCCAGTGAGTGGTAGTTGAATCCCTGCTTTTCCCCCAGGGACACCTCCAGCGGCACGGGCCAGTCGGCCACGAGCAGCCCCTCGGCAGTGCTGGCCCGGACGTACAGCAGGCCGCTGAGAGGTGTGTCATAGAAGGAGATCGCCGGCCTGCCGTTGACAATTGCCAGATCCACCCTGTTTGTGCAGGAATGGGCACCGCTCACGATGATGGAGACCGCTGGCCACTCGGCGGGCGTCGCACCGGTGTCCGTGATTGCCCGGATGTAACGGGCCTGTTTGTTGACATAGTTGATATAGCAGATCGCCGGCTTGCCGGCAACCACTTCCAGCTGGGGCTGCCAGTCCACCTGGCCGGAATTGTCAAGTATGAATGGGGCATTGGCCCAGTCCGCGGGATCACTCCCGTCACCATCGGCTCCCGTGGCCCTGGTATACCGGAGAGTGGCTTGATCGGTCCAGGCCAGGGCGGGATTTCCCGCAACATCCGCCAGATTTATGCTTAAGAACAGAGCGGTGGCTACGCCCACAGTGACCGGAGTCATGGTCCAGTCGTCCTGGGAATCACCGGTGGTGGTGTCAGCCCGCACGTAGCGGATCAGGCTGCCGACCGGTGCGAAATATGCGACCGCCGGATGGCCCTTGATGATTGCCAGGGTCGCATATGTCGCAGATTCCGGATTGCTGATCAGCACCGGCGGTCCCCAGGCCGTGCCACGGCTGTCCAGGGCACGCTTGTAGACAACCCCGTTGATCGCAGCGCTTTCCTCCAGGTAGGCGATCGCCGGACGTCCTTCGATGATCATCAGCGAACCGAGTTTCCCCGACAATCCGTTGTCACTGATATTCGTGCTGCCAAACGGACCGATCTGCCTGACGCGGATCAGCAGGCTGGCCCGGGCTTCCTGGCCGGCGCTGTCCCGCACGCGCAGTGTGGCACTGTACAACCCGGCATTGCCGTAATCCGCCTGCAGGCTGTCCTGGCTCCCGAAGGACGTGAAGTTGCCATCGCCGGTCTGGCTCCAGGCGAATTCCAGCGGCGCGCCATCGTCGTAACTGGCGCTGCCGTCAAGCAGGGTGCTGAAGGGCTCCACCTCTCCGTCCCGGATGAGGCCGTCACTGTCCGCCACGCTGAGGATGGCCACGGGGGGCAGGTCGGAGGCCACGATCAGGCTGACCGCGCCAAGCGCCACGGCCGTACCGCCGCTCGAGGCCCGCACCGCCGGGCGGATGATCCCGGCCTGGCCGGTGTCCGCCAGCTGGTTGCCAGTCAGCTCAGCAGTGATCTCGAACACACCGTCGCCGTCCAGGTCCCAGTCATAGCTGTCCGCACCGCTGGCACTGAGGGCGATGTTGTCATTCACGATACCGCTTGCCGTGTCCGCTTCCAGTTCCACCACGGGGCCACTGCCGCCCAGCGGTGCAGCGCTTTCCAGGCCGGAGATGGCACTGGCGTTGCCACTCAGGTCCACGGCGCTGACGGCCACGAAGGTCGTACCGCCCAGGCCACTGAGCACATGGCGTGTGCCACCCTCGAGGTATGCCAGCTGCTTCACGCCCACCGCGTTCGGATTGGCGAAGCTCTTCCTGCTCCAGTACACGCGGTAGCCGGCGAGGTCGCCCGCCAGCACGCTGTTCCACTGCAGTTCCAGGCCGCCCGCCACGGGAGTCAGGCTCAGCCCGCTCGGGGCGGGCGGTGCATTGAGGTCTCCCGGGTCGAACTGGTTGAGGCTGATGCCCACGATGTCAAAATTGCTGCCGTTGTAGGCCGTGACGGCCACGAAGGCGTTGCCCAGCCCGGAGAGATAGTCCCCAGTGGCTGCCTCGCTCAGGGGCAGGCGGATCCGCCCGTCGCTGAAGGCGCCGAACCAGTCCCAGCGGCCCGTGGCATAGTTGGCAATGCCGATGTAGAACTCGCTGGTGCTGCCGTCACTGCGCAGCCGCAGATTGATGTCGGTAGACAGGGTGGCCGGATTCTCCCCGCCAAGCGGGATGCGGTAGGTGGCGATGCTGCGTCCGCCAGCTCCGGCGCTGCCGCTTTCCAGGCGCAGGGCCTGGCCGAAGTTGCTCGTCGCGCCTTCCGTCCCGAAGGCATCCACGCCACGCCAGAATTCACTGTTCTCGTTGATCGCACTGGACATCCGCGCCGTCGCCGGGTCCACGAATCCCTCCCCGTTGAGTGACTCCCAGGGCAGCAGGCTGTCCTCGGGCAGTCCCCCTCCGTTAATTTCCTGCCAGCCTGAACCGGCTAGCGTGATCGCCTGTTCCTGCAGGCTATCGGAAGCGGTGTTGATGTCCGGTCTTGCTCCGGAGCAGGAGGAAACGGACAGTAAGGCCAACAGCAGCAGTCCACGGGCAATCTGGGAAATACGCATTTCGGGATCCTGGCAGTACGTGATCCTCTTAATCTAGCACTGTCGGAGTAATCCTGCACAAGCGTGAACCCCTGCCGGTGATCCTGCGCGTATTATCAGGGCATGCCACAGGGACTGCAGCACCGCCTGACCGCCTGTCTGGGCTTCGGCCTGGCCTGGCTGCTGGCGGCCATTCCCCTGGCCTGGATCGCTGAGGATCTCGGCTCGCACATCACCTGGCTCAGCGGCGTCCTCAACAGCTCCAACTACAACACCAGCCTGCTGCAGGTCCTGGAAACCCTCGGCATCCTGATGATGCGCCTCGGCGGCAGCATCCTCGGTGCCCTGATCCTCGGCCTGGTGGTCCTGCTGCCCCTTCTGAGCTTCTTCTGGAACAGGATCCTCGGCTGCCGGCGCAACCTGTTCATCGGAATGCGCGGCATGCTCTGGCCGGCCATCCTGCACTGCCTGCTGACCGGTCTCCTGCTGAGTATCGTGGCCTTCATCTACGTGATGATCGAGGGATTCTCATCACTGAAGATGGGCCAGCTGCCCGTGGAACTGCTGATCTTCTTCATGGCCAGCCTCGGTGCCTGGATCGTGCTGCCGCATGCCGTGGACAACCTGAGTGCGGAGTGGAGCCTGCTGGCCGGCAGCGTCAGCGGCGTGCTGGCCCTGCTGCTGGCATCAAACTGGATCGGCTATGCCGCCCAGCTCGGGGATCTGCGCTCCCTGAGCATCCTGCTGATTGCGGGCAGCGGCCTGAGCGGGATGCTGATCGGCCTGCTGCTGCCCTGGCTGCTCAAGCGCGACCGGCCCTTCTGGCTCGAGCTGGAACAGGATGGCGTGCTGCGCAGTTTCCGCATCGGCCGCCGGCCCCTGCTGCTCGGGCGCTTCCCCCAGGCCCAGGTGCAGCTGGACAGCCCCGGCCTGCCAGCTCTGCGCATCTGGCTCAGCGGCCTGACTCTCTACCTGGAGGAGCGGGGGCAGCCGCAGCTGCTGGTCTATCCGCCCCTGCGCATCCGCCACGGGAAGCTGGAGATCCGCCTGCGCAGCTTTGATGAGCGTGATGACTGGGAGGAGCACTCGCTTGAAACTACGCCGGGGGAAGTGGGAGAAGTGGAAGAAGTGGGAGAAGTGGAAGAAGTGGAAGAAGTCGGGTAGCCGCATCGTAGCGGCGGCTTGAATGCCGCCATGGACTGGCAACGCCGCGCATACGCCCAGGATGCGTTTTGCTCGCCAGGCCGGTTCTATTCACCGCCAAGGTGCTGAGAGTGAAGAGAGGCGCTGAGAAGAAATGCCGGCCCCCAGACTTCCCGCGAAGGATAGTCTTCATTCCTCTTCATATTCCTTCGCGGCTTAGCGGCTTAGCGTTAGGGATACACTTGCCCCAATCAGCAG
>JAHEFU010000035.1 GCA_024645305.1 Planctomycetales bacterium | reverse complement strand
CGGCCTGAAGTAGCGCCATTCATCAAACACATCATAGGTTGGCAGCAGGCTCTTGCGCACGATCTGCTGCACACTGCCCCCGGCGATGTAGGCTGCGGCGTTGTACAGGTGCCCGTCACTGTCACTGTCTATGAATCCCACCAGGGCCGGGAGGGACAGTCCTGCCGCCAGCGGCCCGTACACCTGGGCCCTCTGCGCCGAGATGAAGTGCCGCTTGAGGACGAGGTCCTGCGGAAGGTATCCGGTCACGGCAAGTTCTGGTGTCAGCAGCAGGTCGGCCCCGGCGGCTGCGGCGCGCCCGGCGGCAGCCAGGATCCTCGCAGAATTGTGATCCAGCGCGCCGACCGTGGCATTGAGCTGGGACATCGCTATCAGCATGCGCAGATTATAGTTTGATACCCGGCTGCTTCAGTGCCTGCGGTGCCGGGCCCTGGCCAGCATGATGTCCCGGTACATGCCGAGACGGGCCAGGAATCCCCCGAAGCAGCCCCGCTTCTCTTCCTTCATCACCTGCGCCGCACCATGCCAGGTGACAATCCGCTGCTGGACCCCGATATCACCCAGGTGCTCGTTTATCGCCGTCTCCACCCCGAAGCGGCTGCCCCAGCCGCTGAAACTGTCCAGCAGTTCCCGCTGCAGGCAGCGCTGGCCGCTGATCAGCGGTGAGATCTTCTGGGCCAGGCTGGTCAGCGTCCGGCCTCCGGAAAACACCGCCAGGCTGGCGCGGCAGTCCCCACTGCTAACGGGATCCACGAGCTGGGCCAGGTGCTCCGCCGTCACATTGAGCAGGTCAGCATCCAGGAAACAGACCAGAGGGGCAGAGCAGGCTTCCAGGCCGGTCTTCATCGCCTGGGACTTGCCCTGGTTGCGCTCGTGCCGACACAGGCGCAGGCCGGGTTCCGCCTCAACGGCTTCCCCTGTCCCGTCTCGGCTGCCGTCATCTACCACGATTACTTCCGTGAAGAGGCCGCTGTCCCGGGCAGTCCGGGCTACGTTGATCACGCGCGGACGTTCATCATAGGCCGGGATGATTGCAGCCACCGTCTGCTGCAAGGCGCTGTTGGTATCTGCTTCCACTAGCCTGCCAGCCTGTCAGTGACCCAGTCCGGAGGCTGGAAGCTCCAGTCACACAGTGCTTCAAACTGTGAAGCGATCCGCAGCAGCATGCTGTCATGGAAGGCCGGACAGACGAACTGCAGCGCGGTTGGCAGCTTCTGCCCCTCATCCTCAGCAAAGCCATTGGGCATGCTGATCCCGCAGCAGCCCCCCAGATTGACAAACACGGTGAACAGATCTGACATGTACATTGCCACCGGGTCATCCATCTTCTCTCCGAGCTTGAAAGGCAGCTGCGGGCTGGTGGGACAGGCAATCACGTCCACACCGTTGAACATCGAGTTCAGTGAGCGGGTGATTTCCGCACGCATGGCCCGCGCCCGGTTGTAGTAGGCATCGAAGTAGCCACTGCTGAGTACGTAGGTTCCCAGCAGGATGCGGCGCTTGACCTCCTCACCGAATCCCTCTGAGCGCACGTTGAGGTAGCGCTCCAGGAGGTCCTCACCCTGCGGTTCGGCGCCGAAGCGCACACCGTCATAGCGGGCAAGGTTTGAACTGCATTCCGCTGCCGTGATCACATAGTAGGCCGGAATGCAGTACTGGGACACGCTGAAGTCCAGCTCAATGATCTCAGCACCGGCCTCGCGCAGCTGTGCCAGGGAACGCTCAAAATTCTCCAGTACCCGGCTGTCAACGGTTGTGGGATCCGTGAACTGCCTGATCACGCCGACGCGCAGCTTGTTCCAGTGAAGGGGCTGGGATGCATATCCGTAATAGTCAATCTCAGCTTCAACCCGGCAGGTGCTGTCCAGCGGATCCGGGTGGCTCATCGTGTTCATCGCCAGGGCGGCATCCAAGCTGCAGCGCGTGAAAGTACCGGCCTGGTCACAGCTGCTGGAATAGGCCACCATCCCGTAGCGGCTGAGCAGGCCGTAGGTCGGACGGTAGCCCACCACGCCGCAGAAGGCGGCCGGAATACGGATGCTGCCTCCCGTGTCAGTCCCCAGGGCCATGAAGCACTGGCAGGCAGCGACTGCGCTGGCACTGCCGGAACTGCTGCCACCGGCCACGCGGGCCAGGTCCCAGGGGTTGCGGGATGGTCCATAGGCGCTGTTCTCGCCACTGCTGCCCATGGCGAACTCATCCATGTTCGTCTTGCCCATCAGGTGGTTCTTGGCCTGGCGCAGGTGTCCGACAACCGTGGCATCGAAGTCGGGAACGAAGCCACTGAGAATCCGGCTGCCGGCGGTTGTTGCCAATCCACGGGTGGCGAACAGGTCCTTGGCGGCATAGGGCAGCTTGCTGAACTGACGGGGGCCGTCAAGGTCCATCTGCAGTTCCCAGCCCTGGTCTTCCACTTCCTCATCCCAGCACACAAAGCTGTTGAGCTGGTCATCAATGCTGCGGGCAAAGCCAAACTGGGCTTCCTGCAGGTCGTTGTGGTTAATCTCGCCGGTACCGAGGGCGCTGATCAGCTCGTGCGCCGTCCTCGCAAGCAGGTCGCGCATCAGCCCTCACCTTCAAAGTCAATTATCATCGGCACACGGAATTCATGCTTTGTAGCCTCGGGCCATTCATAGTCCCTGGCAATGTCCGGCCGCAGCTGCAGCCCGCCTGCGGCGGAGGACAGCGTACTGTCCTGGGGCTCCCAGGCTGCCAGGCTGTCCACCATTTCCAGCATGCGATTGAATTTGCGCTCCAGGTCCTGGGCCTCGCGTTCATCGAGGCGCAGTCGCGCCAGTTCACAGAGATGCTTGAACAGCTCATGATCCATGCAGCAATGATAGCAAAGCCCGGACAATCCGGCTGTGCTCACTCCTCGTGCCGCTCCTGCCAGATACTGCGCCAAGCGGAATTCTCTAGGGCCGCGGACAGCGTGCCCGGCAGGTCCGCGAAGAAGCCATGGGCAGGCCATCCACTTACAAGATCATTGGCGCTGCGCTCGGAGTTGTACGTGTCGTCATCCCCGCCGGTATCAATGAACAGGGACAGGGAAGTCCCTCCGTGGTAGTCGTTGCCTCCGGCCCGGGCCTGCCCCGCCGGGTAGTCATAAGTGTCCGAGCCGCCCATGTCCCACATCACACAGACCGCATTGTGGGCTGAAGCTCCCTGGGAGAAGCCTCCGCCGCCTTCATATACGTCATCTCCACCGTAATCCACGAACATCGTGCAGGACTCGTCCCAGGCCAGCGCCTGGCTGACACTTTGCCGCGTCTGGTACAGGTCATTGCCACCTTCCTCGAGGAAGACCCCCACCGCCTGGTGGGCACAGAAGCCCTGGTTGTAGCGGCTGCCGAGGTAGTGGTCGTCATCCTGGCCCACGTCGTGGAAGAAGCCGAAACCGAAGTAGTACCCGCCACCCTGGCTGAAGTTGCCCGCCTCGTTGTAGTCCTCACCCTGCAGGTCCACTACTCCGGCGATCCCCCCGGAGGCGGTACCGCGGAAACCCTGGGCACAGCCCTGGCTCCAGGCATCGAAGATCCCGGCATCGCCGTAGCCGGTCGGGTACTTGCCCTTGGCATAGCGGTAGTCATCGCCACTGCTGTCCAGCAGCAGTCCGACACCATGTGCGCCGCCGAAGGCCTGGCTCTTCATCTGGGCTTCCATGCGGTCATTGCCGGAGATGTCAAACAGCACCGCACTGCCGAAGATCGCCGCAGCCTGGCAGAGTTCCTCGCCACGGTAGATGTCATCACCGGCATAGTCAATCAGGGCCCCGCAGCCGAGGAAGGCACAGCCCTGTGCCCACTGCAGTCCCGCGTAATGATCGTTACCCGCCATGTCGATCAGCAGGCCACAGCCCAGCGAACCGCTTCCCTGGCAGTGTTGAGTGGTTGATTCATACGCATCATTGCCGCCGAACTCGATCAGCACCCCCAGCGGATGGCTGCTGCCCGTGGCACTCCCGGCGGCATTGGTGTAGAAATCGTCCCCGCCCAGGTCGATGCGGCAGACTGCATCGTCATTGCGCTGCCAGCTGCGCCCGGTACCGTTGACAACGATGTCCCCTGCGGCGGTCTGCATGCGCAGCAATTCGGGCTGTTCGAGGGAATCTGCATAGCGCGCCCGCAATTCATGCTCCAGCCGCTTGAGGAAATTAACCTGTGCCAGGCTGCTCAGCTGCAACTGGGCCTGCTGCAGTTTCGCATAGTCAATCCGCTTGCTCATTTCGATGAGCCGCATGTTGTCAGCCACCCGCCGCGTGTTGCTGTCCTCACTGTCTATGTAATGCCACTGGCGGAAGGCTTCAGTCAGCTCGGCGCGCTGGCTGTCAAGGAACGCCAGTTCATCCTCGTCAAAATCGGCAAAAGCCTGGCCGATCAGGGTGTTGCAGTTCTCCAGCGTCGCGGCCAGGAGCAGCAGGTCGTCATCAAGGCTCGCTTCCTTGTTGTCAGTGAGCACTGGGAAATCCTCCCCGTACAGGTCCATGAGCTCCGCAGTGGTGTACTGGATCTGGCTGTATCCACTGATGCCGGCCACCATGCTTTCGGCCAGCTTACCGGTGATGCCGCGGGTCAGGGCCTCACCCTTGAGGCCTTCACGCAGGAGGTACACCGCCCTTTCGAAACGGAATCCATCGTCAGGGGTGGCCCGCCGGTCCAGGCGTGCATTCAGGTCATCGCAGTCAGCACGGATTCCCGCCGTGTCAATCAGCTCAGCGAGGAACTGCGGCAGGCCGGCCCGCAGCACATCTACATCACAGGCCAGCTCAGGATTCGGCGGAAAGGGCGGGCCGATGGTATCTGAACGGGGACCGAGCACAACTGCGATCTCCAGTTCCTGCGGGATACGGGAGACGGATAACTGGAAACTGCTCCCCTCCTCCAGCGCATCCACCCACTGGCCCAGTTCATCCAACGGGAAGTCCCTGGAGACCGCACCGGCGAAGTCATCGTAGACAACCTCAGGAATGCTGCGGTAAATGCTGAAGAGCAGCACATCGCCGATCTGCCGCCCCTCCAGCGCACTGCTGAGCACTGCGCCATAGTTGCCATCCGCAGCACCTGCCATCAGCACGCCGTCAATCGCGGTGACTACATCCCCGCTCAGCAGGCCGGCGGATTCCGCCGGTGCTCCGGGTACGACATCAATCAGCAGGCCCGGAGGATCCGCGCTGGGCTCATGCCGCAGCCCGAGGTATGGGTCGCCTGCAGCGGGTGCCGGGCTGCTTCCCAGCAGCAGCAGGGCTATTGCAAGAATCGTCAGTCGCATATGCTCATCCTGGCAATGGGATGCCCTTACTCTAGCATCCCTGCCGGATCAGCGTGCCGTGGCGATCTCCCTGGTCTCGCGGATCACGGTCACCTTCACGGTGCCCGGATACTCCATCTCCTCCTCGATCCGCTTGGCAATCTGGCGGCTGAGGTCGTAGGTCAGGATGTCGTCCATCATGTCCGGCTTGACCATCACGCGCAGTTCGCGTCCGGCGGAGATGGCGTAGACCTTCTCCACACCGGCGAAGCTCAGGGCCATGTCCTCCAGCTGGCGCAGGCGCTGGATGTAACTCGTCAGGGCCTCGCCGCGGGCACCGGGGCGCACGGCGCTGATGGCGTCAGCCACCTGTACCACGCAGGCTTCGATGGTCATCTCCACGTCGCCGTGGTGACCCTCGATGCAGTTGATGACTGTAGCATTCTCGCCATACTTGCGGCCCATGATTCCACCGACCTCGGTGTGGCTGCCTTCCATCTCGGGACCGGCTCCCTTGCCGATGTCATGGAACAAACCGCCGCGCTTGGCATTCTTGATCGGGATGCCGAGTTCGGCGGCGATCACACCGGACATGATGGCAACCTCGATGGAGTGCGCCAGCACGTTCTGGCCGTAGGATGTACGGTACTTGAGCTTGCCGAGGCCCTTGATCATCTCCGGGTTGACGCCGGTCACGCCGACCTTGAAGGTGGCTTCCTGGCCGGCCCGCCAGATTTCCTCGTCCACGGCCTTCTGGGCATCGGAGACGACTTCCTCGATCTTGGCGGGATGGATCCGACCATCCTGGATCAGGCGCTCCACGGCCTGCCGGGCGACTTCGCGACGGACACCGTCAAAGCTGGACAGCATGATCACGTTCGGTGTGTCGTCAATGATCACGTCCACACCTGTGGCAGCCTCGATGGCACGGATATTGCGGCCTTCACGGCCGATGATGCGTCCCTTCATTTCATCGTTCTTAATTTCAACTGTCGTGATCAGGCTGTCGCTGTAGTGATCCACGGCACAGCGGAACACGGCCTTGAGGATCAGCTTGCGGGCGATCTCATTGGCCTCGTTGCGGGCCTCATCCTCCAGTTCCTTGCGGATCCGGGCGGACTCATAGCGGGCTGAATCCTCAATCCGGGCCAGCACTTCCTTCCGGGCCAGTTCCTGGTCGAGGTTGGCAACTCGTTCAAGCTCCAGACGGACCTCTTCCTCAGTGCTTTCCAGGGCCTTCTCGCGCTTGTCGAGATTGGCATTGCGGCGATCCAGTTCGGTGCGGCGCTTGTCAACCTTGTCCAGCTGCTCAGTGAGTGTCCTCTCCGCCTGGACATGCGTGGATTCGCGCTTGTCGAATTCCTGCATGCGGCGGCGCAGTTCCTTCTCGCCGTCCTTGGCCCGGGCCATGCTCTCATTAGCACGGTCCGTGGCCTTGCGGGTGATCTGGTCAGCGTCCTTTCGGGCCTCGGCAACCAGGTCAGCGGCACGCTTGTCCGCCCGGTCCTGGGTTTCCTTGAGGATTCTTTCGGCTTTGGCTTCCGCATCCGCCTGGCGGCTGGCCATGGCGCGGTTGCCGAGGATAAAGCCAACGGCGGCTCCGATCAAGCCGCCGACGATCGTGACAATGACTGCCAAAGTGTAGTCCATCGTCTTCTCCAGAGTTTATTTACGCATTGTGAGTTACGAAGCTTCCTCCGCGGCAGGCACTTCCTGCACAACGGGATCCGCATGTTCCAGGGCCGCCAGGCCATGGATCTTTCGCAGCTCGTTTTCGAGCGAGTTCTGGAGAGCGGGGTTTTCCTCTAGGTACAGCTTGGCATTCTCCCTGCCCTGGCCGAGCTTCTCATCTCCCATCGTGTACCAGCTGCCGCTCTTGGCGACCAGCTTGGACTCGACGGCGAGATCGAGGATCGAACCGGACTTCGAAATACCCTTGCCGAAGACGATGTCAAAGGTGGCTTTCTTGAAGGGGGGTGCCATCTTGTTCTTGACGACCTTGGCGGTCACCTGATTTCCGATGATGTCCGTACCCATCTTGATGCTGTCGGAACGCCGCACTTCTATGCGCATGCTGCTGTAGAATTTCAGCGCCCGTCCACCCGTCGTGGTTTCCGGGTTCCCGAATACCACTCCGATCTTTTCCCGTACCTGGTTGATGAAAATCAACGCGGTCTTGCTACGCGAGGTGATACCTGTCAGTTTCCTGAGCGCCTGGCTCATCAGCCGGGCCTGCAGTCCCATGTGGCTGTCTCCCATTTCCCCGTCGATTTCCGCCCGGGGTACCAGGGCCGCCACACTGTCGATGACGATGACGTCCAGCGCTCCACTGCGGACTAACATCTCTGTTATCTCCAGAGCCTGCTCTCCGGTGTCCGGCTGGCTGATCAACAGTTCATTCACGTCCAGGCCAAGCTTGGCCGAGTACTCAGGATCCATGGCGTGCTCCGCGTCGATGATCGCCACGCGACCACCCAAGCGCTGGGCCTCAACCATCATATGCATAGCAAGTGTCGTCTTTCCGGATGATTCAGGTCCGTAAACCTCAATTATCCGCCCGCGGGCGATGCCTCCGATACCCAGCGCAATGTCGAGGGCGAGGCTTCCCGTGGGAATCACACCGTCCTCAACGCGCATCGCACTGTCTCCCAGCTTCATGATCGAACCTTTGCCGAATTGCTTTTCGATCTGATCCGTAGCCATAAGGAGAGCTTTCAAGCGATCTTCTGTGGGTTGTCTAGACATCACCGGCTCCAAACTCGTATTCATTATAGGTTACTTTGTCCCGGGAGCATCCGTTTCACGGACGGAAGCTATCAACAGGCACTGGAAGGATTTTAGCACTAAACTAAACGCCTGTAAAGGCATTGCGGCAATTTTCGGCAATATTTTTGACCAATCGGGTTCCATGCAGCGTCCCTGTCCGGTGAAACACACGCACTCTGTATCGGTCATTCCCGGCTGATGCAGTGCTAGAATTGCCTGATTCCAGGGCGAGGAAGTACGAATGGATCCCATTGCTTTTGCAATCACTGACAGTCTCCAGATACGCTGGTACGGCATCATGATGGCGCTGTCCATGCTGCTTGGAAGCTACATCGGAGCCCAGCTGCTCAAGAAGATCGGCCGCCAGGGTGACCTGATCTGGGATGGTCTGGTCTGGATCATCATTGCCGGCATCGGTGGGGCGCGTTTCGTTTATGTGATGACGAACCTGGCGGACTTTGTCGCCAACCCGCAGGAGATCCTGCGCGTGGACCACGGCGGACTGTCCTTCCACGGCGGGATCATCGCCGGTGTGATTGCAGCCTACTTCTACTTCCGCAAGCACCAGATCAACTTTATAGAAGTGATGGACGGATTCGCTCCGGGAGTGGCCATCGGTGTGATCCTGGTGCGCATCGGCAACTTCATGAACGGTGACATCCTCGGCTTCAAGGTGGACAAGGAGAGCGTTCCCTGGGCGCTGAACTTCCCCTATGACGCCTACCACACAGAGGCAACACGCAGCGAGATCATCTACCGCCATCCCACGGAGCTGTACGGCCTGCTTGTGGGGGTCATCACATTCATCGTCTGCTGGATCATCTGGCACAGGATATACATTGCAAAGAAGCTGCCGCGCGGAGCCAACTACATAGCATTCGCCTTTACCTACTCACTTGCGCGAACAACGCTTGAGGATCCCTTCCGGCACGTGGACGAAGGGCATCGCATTGCCCTGTTTGGCGGATTCAACCTGACGTATTCGCAAATCGCGGACATCATCCTGATCCTGATCTGCCTGTGGGCCTTCACGCAGCTGCGACGCTGGGATGAAGCACGCAAGGCGGTGGAAAACCGGGGCACTGGCCTCGGCGGAAATGAATCGCGCCAGGAGCGCCGGGCACGGGAAAGGGCTACAAAGTCAAGAAAATCCTGATGCCTCTCTGGAAATTAGTGTCAACAAACCCTTAATTTGTTGACGTTTTGGGGATAAATATTGAAATTGCCTTAATAACCTAACCTGTTTTGCTCAATTTTTACAAATTAGAAGATATTTTTAACCATTTGTGCTAATATCACCCTAGGCGGTATCAAATTGAGCTGCCGTACAAGTTAAATAGATCACCTAAAGTTTCCAAAGGTGATTAAATTGTTGATAGGAGTTTCTTATGCCCAAGATAACAAGCAATGAGGGCAAGCCATATGCAGAAATTGGCACTCTTCTGCGGAATCTTCGCCTCCGTCGTGGAATGAGCCAGTTCGATCTTGCCGATGCTTCAGGTATCAACAACAGCTACCTTTCCAGGATAGAGAACGGTGAACGCCGTCCCAGTCCGAAGATTCTGAAGCGCTTCAGCGAAATCCTGCAGTTTCCCTACGATGAACTGGTGGTCACCAGCGGAATCCTCAGCGAGGACTTCGTGAAGTCGACTCCCAGCGAACCTTCCAGCAACGATCCGACCACGCATGCCCTGCAGCAGCTGATCAGCGGAATCCAGGGCAGCAAGCAGATTGGCCAGAACGGTTCCAGCGTTGCCACGGCTCGCCGCGCCATGCCCGTGTTTGACACCGTCCCGGCAGGCCTGCTCAAGGATGCCAATGTGGTGGAAGCACATGCTGACGTTGAGAAGCTCGTCCTCACCGAGGATGAAATGATGTTCGATCCGAACAGCTTTGGCCTGATTGTCCAGGGTGACAGCATGGTGGAAGCTGGTATCCTTGATGGCGACACCCTGATCGTCAGCCCGGCAACCCAGATCAATAACGGTGACATCGCCGTGGTTCAGGTTAACCGCAGGCAGACGACGGTAAAGAAGGTGTATTTCGAGAACGACTCAGTGATCCTGCAACCGGCGAACTCCAACTACCGGCCGCAGATCCTCAAGTATCCCGAAGAGGTGGAAATCCTCGGCAAGGTGATACTTGTGAGACGTAAGCTTATCTGAGGGAGCCGTGACGCAGAGAATGAGCAAGCTAAACGAGCAGCATATTGACGAAATCGCCGCCGCACGGGCGCAGACTGACTTCAGCCGTGCAGTGGAGCCCTGTGGGCCGAGCTGCGGCTGCGCTGGACCGCAACTCAGTTCTGAACAGGACTTCGAAACCCGGCTGAAGGCTGCCCTGGAAAAGGTGCGACCCTTCCTGCAGATGGATGGCGGGGACCTGGAGCTTGTTGCGATTGAGGATAACAATGCGCTGATCAGACTGATGGGCGCCTGCCAGAGCTGCTCCATTTCAACCGTTCACATGAAGATGGGCGTGGAAACCGCCATCAAGAAGGAAATCCCTGAATTCGGCGAACTGATCACCATTGAGTGAAGGCGATCTGATTTAACTTGACAAGCGCAGACATTCCAGCAGCTGCCCTGCCCTGGCGCCTGATGGTGCGTCCTGTGGCAGGCTGGCATGAGATTGGCGGCAGGCAGGTCCTGTTTCATGCGCTGGCCTGGCAGTGGCTGCTGCTGAGCCTGGCTGAACTTATCGCTTCACCTGTAATGCTGCAGATCAGCGGGGCCACTCCCGAAGGCAATGCCGGCTGGCTTAAGCCCCTCGGAATCGTGATTGGCTTCCTGCCGCTGGTGCTCTTCCTGAATGCTGCGTTTGCCGCGCTGTGCTGGCTGTTCTTCCGCATCATTGGCCTGCCCCGCAGCTATGCTGAATTCCTGCACTGGAGCGCTTTTGGCCTGCTGGCCTTTGTCCTTGGCACTCTGCTTGGACGGCTCTGTCTGGAACTCCTGCATCCCGCCAGCCTGCACCATGCCCTGCTGGCCCCCCTGCAGTTCCGCGGGATCAGCATCGGTTTGGCCAGCTGGTTCCCCAGCCTGTTGCAGCCTCTTGAATTCAGCTGGGTGGCCCTCAGTTTCCTGGACTTCTTCGGCCTGTGGAGCATCCTGCTGCTCGCCCTCGGACTGCGACATTACCTGAAGGCTTCCCGCCATGAAAGCGTCATCTCCAGCGTGGCCCTCGTGATGCTGTGCTTCGCGCTGCTCACCGGAATCTGGCAACTCTTCCAGCGCCTGGCCGGCCCGGCCTGATTAAATAAGACCTGGTCTCAGCACTGATCCAGCTTGACACAGCGCGCGGCTCCGCTGTTGTTCTCTGCTACTATTATGTTTCGCCCTGCTGTAACACGCCCTCCGCTGGATTCGACCATGAGCCTGAGGCCTGAAACCGATTCCAGCCAGTGTGCGTCTGACAGCAGGACTGCCGGAATCCGGGTTAGTGGATATGGAGGAAGCACATGTGGCGCAGGGTTGGAATCGTGATGCTCGTGGTTATTCTGCTGGGTATCGCAGCGGCAATTGTCATCAAGCAGAAGGATGGCAGTGGCTTCATCAAACAGGGTGGCAGCAAGGATGGCGAGGAGGAAACGGAATACTTCGAGCAGGCCCATATCGGTGACCTGAAGATCATCGTTGAAGCCACAGGTACCACGGAACCCATCACTGACATCGAGGTCAAGAGCGAGGCCACCGGCCGGATCACGGAATTCTTCGTCGAGGAAGGAGACGAGATACACGTCGGCGATGTGATCTGCCGCCTCGACCAGCGCAACCAGCAACTAATGGTGGATCAGCAGGAGATCATCCTCAAGCAGGCCCGCCTGCGCTATGAGGAGGCCCGCAACGCCAATTCCGTGACATCCCACGCCAGCCTGCTCACGCAGCTGGAGAATGCCCAGAACAACCTTGCCAATGCCCGGGAGAGCCTCAGCAACCAGACGGCCAGCTATGACAGGATCAAGTCCCTGTATGACAATGACTGGGCCACCCAGCAGGAACTGGACAATGCCAATAATCAGCTCGTGAACCTGCGCACTAACGTTGCCAATTTAGAAGCATCCGTAGCCCTGGCCGTAGAGAACCTGCGCGCCTTCGACGAGGGCAGTAACGAGAACAGCATCAGCCTGGCTAAACTCAGCTATGACTCCGCATCCGTGCAGCTGGCCGAGGCCCGCAAGCAGCTTGGTGACAGCGAGATCGTCAGCCCCATCAACGGCATCGTGCTGGAGAAGCTGCTGGATATCGGTGACAGTGTTGTCAGCATCAATTCCTCGTTCAGCGGCGGCAATACGATCATCAAGGTGGCCGACCTGAGCCGCGTGAAGGTCCGCACCTACGTGGACGAGATTGACATCGGCAAGATCAAGGTCGGCCAGAACGCCACCGTGCAGGTGGACGCCTTCCTCGAGAAGGATTTCACCGGCCAGGTGAAGAACATCTACCCCCAGGGTGTCTCCGCCGGCAGCGGATTGATCAACTTCGTTGTGATCATCGAGGTTGACAACATTGATGGCCTGCTGCTGGGCAACATGACGGCATCCGTCAAGATCGAGGCGGATGTGCGGCGGGGCGTGCTGCTGATCCCGCTCGGGGCCACCCGGGCCGGTGAGAAGCCTGACACCAACATCGTCCACCGCCTCAAGGAAGGCGGTGAAATCACCGACGAAAAGGCTGAGACTGAGGAAATTGAGGTCAAGCTCGGGGACACTGACTATTACGACATCATCGTACTGGAAGGTCTTGAGGAGGGCGACTACATCAAGGTTCGCGGCTTCGGGACAAGAATCCAGTTCGGTGAGTAAGGCCGCGGTAACGACATGAGGACAGTCTGGGTCAGCATGGTGATCGGCTTCAGGATGCTGATGCGCAACAAGCTGCGCAGTCTGCTGACCCTGCTTGGCATCATCCTCGGCGTCGGTGCGGTGATCGCCATCGTCAGCCTCGGTGAGGGCCTGCGCCACCAGTTCACCTCGAACATCACATCCATGGGCGGTGACGTGTTCTTCATGACCCCGGTGGCCCCCAAGCGTCCCGGCCAGGCCCGCCAGGCGATCAAGATGTTCACGATGGATGACATGCGTGCGGTTGAGGAACAGACGACCCTCGTGCGTGACGTGATTCCCGCGATCGATGCCGGGGTGATAGCCAAGCATGGCAACAACACGGCAAACGGCCACATCCTTGGCGTTGATGCCGATTACCTGGATGACATCACGGAAACCATTGAGGAAGGCCGCTTCTTCACAAAGGCCGAAGTGAACGGTGCATCGCGCGTCGTCATTATCGGGCGGGAAATCATGGAGGACCTCTACGAGGACTACGAGGAAGTGGTCGGCAGCCGGGTCCGCCTCAACGGTACCAATTACCAGGTTATCGGCATCATCGAGAAGCGCAAGAACATGTTCGATGGAGCGCCCAATCCTGACACGGGGTTCATCAGCCCCGTCTCCACGGTGCAGAAGCGGATCCTGGGGAATGACGACGTGTTCTGGGTCAGCCTCTACCTGGCGGACAACGCGGACGTGAAGGCTGCCAAGGAGGAAGTTGCCACCATCATGCGCCAGCGCCGGCGGGTGCGCAACGCCTCGGATGACGACTTCCAGTTCATCAGCCCGGACCAGTTCCTCGAGATCGGCAACCAGTTCCTCAACGTGCTGATCTCCATTTTCGGCGGCGTGGCCTTCATCTCGCTGCTCGTCGGAGGCGTGGGGATCATGAACATCATGCTTGTCAGCGTGACCGAGCGCACACGGGAAATCGGGCTGCGTCTGGCACTCGGAGCAACCCGGCCAGCAGTGCTGACGCAGTTCATCATCGAATCCATCATGCTGACGCTCACCGGGGGCATCTTCGGCGTCCTCAGCGGGTATGGACTCGCCAAGATAGCCGCGGTGATGCTGGAACGGACGATCGAGGGCCGCTGGATTGCCGTGATTCCTTTCCAGTGGCTGGTCTACAGTGTGCTGGTCTCAATCTTCATCGGACTGATCTTCGGAGTCTACCCGGCCTGGAAGGCCAGCCGGCTGGATCCCGTGGAGGCCATGCGCTATGACTAGTTCATTCTTCGCATCAGTCTTCCGCCTGGCCCTGCGCCAGGTATTCAAGCACAAGGTGCGCAGCTTCCTGACCATCCTCGGCATCCTCATCGGTGTCGGCGGCGTGGTAACCATCGTCTCCCTCGGTGAGGGCCTGCGCGAAGTGTTCAATGGCAACATGGCCAGCATGGCCACCGGAGATGTGATCTTCGTGATGCCTGATGCTCCGATGGAACCGGGACGCGTGCCGGAGGGCATCAAGCTCTTCAAGCTGCGTGACATGGATGCCATCCGGGAGTCCGAGCATGTCTCTGGTCTAATCGGCGGCAACATCAAGAACAACGCGCTGGTCAAGCATGGCTGGCGCAGCGCCAACCTGATGGTCTACGGTTCGCCCTGGAACTACTTCCCGATTGACAACCTCGAGATAGACTACGGCCGCCTGTACACCCGCGGTGAGGAAATGGGCCGGGCGATGGTCTGCGTGGTCGGCGCGGACATCAAGAAGGAGCTGTATGACGAGCAGGAAAGCATCATCGAGAGCTTCATCACCGTGGACGGTGCACGCTACAGGGTGGTCGGTGTACTAAAGAGCAAGAGTGCCATGACCGGCGGGGGCCAGTTCAACAAGTCCATCCACATCCCGATGATGACGGCCTCGGCACGGCTGTTCGGCAATGATGACGTGTACTGGATGTCCGTCAAGGTCCGCGAGGGCTCCGACCTGCTGGTCGCCGAGGAGGACGTGGCGGCCCGCCTGCGTGCCAGCCGCCGCATCAAGGCCGGCAAGGATGACGATTTCGCCCTGACCACGCCGGACGACTGGGCTGAGTTCGCCAACTCCTTTGTCAATTCCCTGATCATGGTCTTCGGGGTGATTGCCATGATCGCCCTGGTCGTCGGCGGCATCGGCGTGATGAACATCATGCTGGTCAGCGTGCAGGAGCGCACCCGGGAAATCGGCCTGCGCAAGGCCCTGGGGGCCACCTCGGGCACCATCGCTGTGCAGTTCCTCGTGGAAAGCATCACACTCACACTGGTGGGTGGCATGCTCGGGATCGCCATTGGCTATGCCCAGGGTGGTCTGGTCTCAATCCTGATGAAGAATTCCCTGGATGTCTCATGGGAACCCAGCGTCCCGCTGCAATGGGTGGTGATCGTAGTGATTGCCATGCTGGCCATGGGGCTGGGCTTCGGCGTGTACCCCGCCTGGCGTGCCGGCCGCCTCGATCCGATCATCGCCCTGCGCTATGAGTAGGCTCACTTACTCCTGCGGGTAGAATGCCTTACGTGAACGCAGCCCAGCAATATGCGAACCTGGAGTTCGACCGCCTGCTCAGCCAACTGGCCGGATTCGCCGGCAGCGAGCTGACGCGCGGGCTGATCGCCTCCGTGGATGTCGTCTTCCATCCCGCACGCATTGAGCAGAACCTCGACCAGACAGCTGAGTACATCCGCTTCGTGGACGACAACCCAAGCATCGACCGGCCGGATTTCGCCCGCCTCGAGGACCTTGGTGAACTGTGGGCCAGCATGGCCAGCGGGGCCATCATTGACCAGTCCGAAGCACGATCCCTGATCCGCTTCTTCGCGCTGGCCCGGCAGTTTGAGACCTGGCGCAGGCACTTCAAGCTTGATCGCTACCCGCGGCTCAGTGAAGTCTGGTCAGCCTGGCAGGGTCTCGAGGATCTGGCCGGCCTGACTGCGCGAATCTTCAATGATGACGGTGACGTACGGGATTCCGCAAGCCGAGAGCTGGACCAGATCCGCCAGAAGCTGCGCAAGTTCGAAAGCGAGGTCAGCTCCAGCCTGCGGGATGTCCTGAGCGGCGTTGAACAGAATTCCGGCGAAAAACCGATAGTGACAATCCGCAACAACCGCTTCGTGGTCGTGATGCCGCGCAGCATGGCAGGTTCATTCAAGGGCAGCATCGTGGACGTGTCCGGCAGTGGCCAGAGCATATATTTCGAGCCCCAGCAGGTGACGCAGCTCAACAGTGAGCGGCAGCACCTGTTCATCCAGGAGGCCCAGGAGGTCAGCCGCATCCTGCGGGAATATGGCCAGCAGGTCGCCCTGCGCCGCCAGGTGCTTGTCAGCAACCTGGCAATCCTGGCCCAGACGGATTTCGTCATAGCCAGGGCGCGCTTCAGCCGCAGCATCAATGGCAACCGGCCTGTGATCTCGCAGCAGCAGGGATTCCGCCTGGAGAAAGCCGTGCATCCCCTGCTCTACAGGGACTTCGTCCCGGAGGATCTGTATTTCGAGCACGAGAAGGCCCTGGTGGTCTCAGGTGTCAACGCCGGCGGAAAGACCGTCCTGCTCAAGCTGCTGGGGATATACAGCCTGATGGCCGCCATCGGCTGCTTCGTGCCGGGCCAGGCCATCCTGCCCGCCATCAGCGGCATCATGGCGGATATCGGTGATGACCAGAGCACGATTGCCAACCTCTCCACGTTCACCGGCCACCTGCACTTCATCACCGAACTGTGGAAGCGCCTGGAGGAGCTCGGCACGCGGGATTTCCCGCTGCTCGTGCTGATAGACGAAGTGGGGACCGGCACGGAACCGGGAGAAGGCAGTGCCTTCGCCTATGGCCTGATCCGCAGCCTGCTGGACAAGCCGGTGCTCACCGCGGTGACAACGCACTACGACATGCTGAAGACACTGGGCTATGAGCGCGATGACGTCAAGAACGTCAGCTTGGAATTCGACCAGGAGAAGCTGACACCGACCTATCGCGTGCTGGATGAGCAGCCGGGCAGTTCCTATGCGCTGAAGATCGCCCGCAACTGGGGTATCGATCCTGTGGTGCTGGAGCTCGCCGAGTCCGTGATCGGCGAGGAAGCCGAGATGATGACCGGGGTGATCGGCGAAATCGAGGAGTTGCGCCGTGAAGCCGAGGAGCAGCGGCTGGAGGCGGGGGTCCAGGCCGCTGAGCTCAAGCAGTTGCGCGA
>JAHEFU010000034.1:12178-17055 GCA_024645305.1 Planctomycetales bacterium | reverse complement strand
GGCCAGAGGCAGGGCCAGGTCCGCGGCACAGTAATTCGAATCCGTATTGCCACCATAGGCTGACAGCCAGGCCCGGGCATCGTTGCCCCTGAGCTCCGTCCCGCCGGCCAGTCCGGACAGCGGGCGGGCGGGCTGCGCCTTCACGCCCTCACCCTGCTCCCGGCAGGAGCCTGCCAGCAGGCACAGCAGCGCTGCAAGGGGCAGTGCCGGCAGCCAGCCGGGCAGGTTGTGGGAGCACATTGTCATTTCTTCTTCTTCTTCAGTTTGTCCAAGAGCGAGCTCGTCATCTCACGCTCGGTCTGCGGACGGGCGGCCTCGGGTTTGTCAGCCGCAGAGCTTTTGCCACTGTCCGTGCCCTTGAAGCGGCTGGGGTCGATGCCCCCGCTGGATTTCTCCCGCTCAGCCATCTTGCGCCGCAGGTCCGCCAGCCCGCCACCCGTGTCCGGGGTCGGGGCCTGCTGCTTGATGTCACCCTGCGGTACGCTGGGCGGGGCTTCACTGGCAACGCGGCCGCCGGCCTGCCGGATCTCACCGGCCTGCCTGTCCAGCTGCTCGCGCCGGCTGCGGGACTGAGCCCTGTCCTCCGCGGTCTGCCGCGGGACGCTCCTTTGCTGCCGCTGAGTGGAGATGCCCTGCTTCACATTGAGCAGGCCTGCCAGGTTTTCGCTGGTCTGCCGCGCCCGCACCGTGCCACCCGCACTGAGCACTGCAGCGATGGACTCGCGCCATTCCCGGCTGTCCAGCACGAGCCGGCGCATGGCCACGTCCAGCAGCCACAGCAGCAGGGCCAGCAGGGCGAACTGCTCCCAGAAGTCCTCGGTCCTGCGCTGGGTCAGGCGGTTCTCCGTGAACAGCTGCTCGGGGCTGAGCAGGGCCGGGGCCAGGCTGCCGTCCTTGAGCTGGCTGAGCAGGAAGGTGTTCGTCTGCAGGTCGCGGTACTCCGGGGAATAGGACACGCTCAGTCCGCTGAGCTGCACCCCGGCCACTTCCTCGCGGCCTTCCGCATCAGTCTCGTTGCGCGTGATGTTGATATAGTAGTTGCCATTGTCAGTTATCTCGAAGTCGGATTCGTAGGTGCCCGGGCCGGTCTGCGTCAGGCGCACGTCCTGGGTCTTGAGTTCCGGGTCCACCACCGTCGCCGTGAAGCTCTGGTAGTTCACGCTGGTGCCGTCATCCTCCGTGGCCGTCACGAGGATCTTGCCCTCGTTGCCGTTCATCTCGGTGACGACGTCCACGCCGCTGTCATCCAGGTCGCTGCGGATCCAGCGCGCCACGCCCGTCCAGAAGCGCTCATATCCGCCCCAGCCCAGCCATTCGCGGGCCCAGCGGTTCTTCGCGTCGCTCGTGAAGGCCGCACTCTTGCCGAGCCCATAGTGCCAGGTTGCCAGCAGCGGGTCCTCCTTGTGCGTCACCAGTGGCACTTCGGCGGTGTCCTTGGCGCTCGTTGCCACATAGCCATACAGGTACGGCGCAGAGCCCCAGCCCAGCGCGTTGACAAGCGGGTGGTCCATCGTGGGGATCGCCGAGAAGGGATCCTCGTTGATGGTGGCCTTGTTGGCCATGAAGACCTCGCGCGTGAAGATGCGCGGCAGGTCACTCATGTTCTTGGCCTCGTACATCCGGCCCTGGCCGCGTTCGGCCACATCCTCCATGAAGGGGATATCCGCGTCCGCGCCGAAGGCCACGGTGGACACGGTGAACTTGTCGTCAACCATGTCATCAATCAGATCCTCGAAGGGTCCCGGCGCCACCTGGCCGTCGGTGAAGATGATCACGTGCTTGATCTGCGCGTTGATCTCCTTGCCGGCTTCATAGGCATTGCGCAGCGCGGGGTAGAGGTCCGTCCCGCCACCGGCCTGCATCGAGCCGAGGATCTCCAGCACTTCCTGCTTGTTGATCCCGGCCTGCGGTTCCACGATCCACTGCCCGACGCTGTCAAAGCCCATCACGCCGACGTAGTCCTGCTCACGCTGCAGGCGCACGAGCTCCTTGCAGGCCTCGCGCGCCATTTCGATCTTCGGCACGCCGCCCACGGTCATTGACATCGAACCGGACTTGTCAATCAGGGCCAGCACGAGTGAGCTCGGGGTGATCTTCTTGCGGCGGAAGTCCATGTCCACCGGCAGCACTTCCTCGATCGGCGTGTTGAAGTACCCGCCGGGGCCGAAGCTCTTCTCACCGCCGATCATCATGAAACCCTTGCCGAATTCATGCACGAGGATCTTGATCATCTCCATCTGGTCGGGCGTGATGTCAAAGGCCGCGATGTCCGAGAAGATGATCCCGTCGTAGACCTGGAAGTCCTCCATGCTGTAGGGGATCCCGCCGGGCGGGACCACGTCCACTTCGATGTTGTTGCTGCGGATGGTGCGCGGCAGGAAGGCCTGCTCGCCAGGGTCGCCCGTGGCGTACAGCAGGCGGGGCTGCCCGCTGACGACGCTGAAGGCGTAGGCACTGTTGTTCTCCGCGATCGTGTCGTTGTCAGGTTCCAGCTGCAGCTCGTAGGTCGTCACCCCGCTCTGTTCCACGTCGGTGATGAACTCGTAGAGTTCCTTGCCGGGCTTGATGTTGATGCGTTCCTTCTGGGCGAACTGCCCGTTCTTGCGCAGCGTGATGTCCGCGCCGGTCGCCACTGAGCTGTCCACCACGAAGCGCAGGCGCACGCTCTCCCCGAGCGAGGCCCGGCCCGGGGCCTTCAGGTCACTGAGCACGACTTCCTCGCCGCGCCGGCTGCCGATCTCCGCCACGTAGATCTCCACGTCATTGTCACGCGCCACGCGGGATTCGGCGATGGCGTTGCCGATGTTCTCATTGCCGTCGCTGATCAGGAGCAGGCGCTTCTGGGCGTTGTCAGGGAAGATCGCCGTGGCCAGCTGGATGCCCTCGGCGAGGTTGGAGAAGTTGCCGCGCGGGGTGGTCTGCCACTGCGCCAGCATGTCCTCGTCCATCCCACCCAGCGGCAGGTTCTCCACATAGGCCAGTGCGCCGGCATTCACGCGGCCCAGGGTGTCATCCTTCTGCATCCCCTGGCGCATCAGCTCCAGCGGGGCATCCATCGCCAATAGTTCGTCAGCGTTGACGGAATCCGAGCTGTCCTTGACGACGACCACACTCACCCGGTCCAGCTTGTGCACCAGCTGCACCCCGGCCAGGGCCGAGACCAGCAGGAACCAGACAACGAGGCGCAGTCCCAGTGAGACCCATTTCTGCACGGGGCCGAGCGAGGCGAAGCTCATGCGCAGGGCCACCCAGGCAATGCCCGGGACCGCCAGCAGCAGCAGGAGCCAGATCGGCCTCGTGAAATCTATCATTCTTCCTCTTCCTGATCCCCCCGCAGCAGTGCCCGGTTCAGCTCCTCGAGCATCCGGATCGCCAGGCTGATGTGGCTGAACACCTTGGAGTCCACCAGCTCGCCCTGCCGGCTGCGATCCAGCATCACGTCAAACAGCGTGGCGAAGGGCACGAGCTCCACCTCGATCTGCTCGCTGCCAACCCCGCCCCCTTCACTGACCTTCTCCAGGCCCAGCGCGAGGAAGGCGTTGAACATCTCATCCGACAGCCCCGGGGTGACCGTGCCGCGCATCAGGTGCAGCACCCGCTGCCCGCGGTAGCCGGTCTCCTCCTCAAGTTCGCGCAGGGCGGTCTGCGTCATCGCTTCTCCTTCCACGTCACACAGGCCGGCGGGCAGCTCCCAGACAAAGGCCTGCAGCGGATGCCGCCACTGCCGGATCACGGGCACCAGCCCGTCATTCGTCAGGCCGAGGATGTTGACCACTTCCGGGTTGGGGCGCTTGGCGGAGTACCACATATGCTCCTCCCCGTCCCCCCCGGTGAATCTCCGGGCCTCCACGCGCCAGTAAGGGCAGTGCCAGACTGTCTTGGCGTCCTTATCGTCCACACATTCAGTATATATCAACGCGCTTTCTTGGACGCCGCAAAGCCCATCAGTGTTTCGTTGTGATGAAGCCCGGCTGGATGCGGCTTACGGGCCTAGAGCACCTTGTCGTAGGTTTCACCGTCGAGGAAGTCCGCCAGTGCCATCTGCACCGCTGAGCGCTTGAGCAGCACCACACCGGCCAGCAGGCTCCCCAGTCCCAGCAGGCCCAGTAGTACGAGCAGCATCCAGCGCGGCGGAGTGCCCCCGCTGCCCAGTACAGGCAGCAGCACGGCCGGCAGGGCCACCAGCAAAAGCCAGCAGGCCAGTCCGAGCATCAACGGGTCGCGCAGGCTCCTCAGCGGCGGGCTGCCCTCGGGATGCGTCAGGGCTCCGTACCACAGCGAGATACTCGCCAGCTGCCGGCGGACCGTGCGCACCGGGCGCGGCAGCATCCAGAGGATCAGAGGATTGAAGCGGCCGCTGCGGCGGATGTGCTCACAGCGCTCGTCATCCATGATCATGTGCACGACGAAGCGGTTGCGGATCTGGTGACCGGTCTCGCGGTAGGTTTCCATCACGTAGATGTCCGCCAGGCCGTAGAGGATGAAGGGGCTGAGCATCGCCAGCATGGCCTCCCAGAAGTAGAAGCCCAGCAGGTCCGGCACGCGCCAGTAGAACTCCAGGCCCAAAAGGGCGTAGACACTGACGACCACGAGCAGATAGCCCAGCAGGTACATGCCGGCGGTCTCCCGCGAGACATTGAAGCTGCCGGCGTTGCGGATCCGCTCTCCAGTGTGCACACTCACAGTATGCCTGACGGACAAATGGAGCTGCGACTTCAGTCGCAGGGCAGCAATGAAGACTGAGTCCTGAGCAATGAGCCTGACCACCACTTAGCTGGGATAGGCTCATTGCTCATTCTTCATAGCTCATTGCTCGCGCGCCGGCAGCACCGTCACGGGAAACTCCCGGTAGATCAAGCCTTGCGTACGTGGCCCGG
>JAHEFU010000034.1:0-12168 GCA_024645305.1 Planctomycetales bacterium | reverse complement strand
ATGCCACCCAGCTCAGGCGTTGGGGCGGAGAGAATGGCAATAATATGCTCGCCTGCCTCCGGGAATATCGCCTTGGAGATGAACTCTGTTCTAGGTGGTCCAGTCTCGCCAATCTCGCGTATCAGGACATCTGATGCAACAACCGATTTGCCCTCTGCATCTTTGTAGAGGGGATATCTTCCAATGTTGATACCAGTTTGCTCCTGACCATTGAGAACACTTGGTGCCAACGGAGCTTCTATAACCATGGTGTAAAAGAACTCTTCACCAGCATACAGTTCACTCGGAATCTTGATTTCCGCGATCCACGGGTAATAACCATCCTTGATGACCTCGCCGTGCGAGTCCAAACCTTGTTCTTCTCCACCACCACATGAAGACATCAGGAACATCGTAAGAATCAGCAAACATATGCACCGCAGAATTACCATGTCGTCAAGGCCTCCTCGTAGTCAACTACACCAGCTAGTGGTCTGCTGAATCCAGCAATCATGCTGTCATCGCGAGTATTGACAATGTGTTCCCAGACATCGTCCCGCCAGTATCCACCACCGGATCTCCGGGAGAACATGATCGCAGCCAACCCGGCAACCTGTGGCGCGCAAGCAGATGTTCCGTTCATATGCTGATACAGGCCGCTGGGATTTCTCAAAGAGTCTGCCGGCTTAGTAACGAGTCCAGGTGGCGAAGTTGATTGGGCGACGAATTGAATTGCGAAAGTAGGATCAAAATAGTCATATATTCCTGATACCGGATAAGTTTGGTAGTTGTCAGAGTAATAGTTTGATCCGTCTCCACCTAGGACAGAATCGTACCAGACATTGGAATTGTAATTCACATGTTTCCAGAGTCCGGAAACACCAAGAACTTCGTCATATGCAGCCGGGTATTGCCTCGTATTGGCTCCATCGTTACCAGCAGATGCCACATAGAGCCTGTCGTACTTGTCAGAATCCTTTTCAAGTATTCCTCTTCTGGATTCACTAAAAGATTCACCTCCGAAGCTCATGTTGACAACTCGAATTCTCTGCTGCCAGTGCCAGGGCTTGAAGTGGTCGTAGAGCGCATTGATGGCCTTTACCTGGCTTGAAGTGGTGAAACGCCATATTTCATCGCTGCCTTCCACTGCGAACAGTCTGACAGGAAGAATCATGACGTTTGGTGTAACACCTGCAACGCTTACTTGTACATCTTCTGGTGGGTCGGAAGGATCAGGATCATTGTTGGTTCCAGCAGTAATCTCACCAGCAATTCTCGTACCATGCGATAGTAGACTGTCGCCTCTTTTTGCATCTTCCCAATTCGGATTCGGGTTGCCATACCAATGCCCGGCATCCGTGTCCGTTCCAACCCAGAATGCCTTGTTTTCACAATTCACCCCGACCCAGGAAATCTTTCCGGCGTTGCCAAGACCCGCTCCAGGTGCGATGCTGGAATGTACCCAGAGGTCCTCGTGTTGACGCCAAACACCATCATCCAGCAATGCGATTGCCTGACTGGACATTGTTCCCCCAGATTCCGGTCCCAAGGGCACTTGTGTAGTGAAAGCACTGCCGGTCTCCTTAGGAAAGCGGCAATAGTCAGCAGCATAGTTGTACTGTGCATCATAAACATCATACAAATCATCATTAGGTTCGATGTTTCCTGGAGTAGAACCACCATAGTCCGGAGAATACTCGAACGGCCGGTTGGGGCTGGCTTCCGCTACAAGACTCTGTTGGCTGAAGAATGTATAGGCTGCATTGAAACTGGCAAACTGCTGCGAGTCGTACTCCAGCTGGAACCAGGCGACTTCGTTTCCGCCTGAAATCGAATCCGGGCGGAACCATGAAAATGCCACATCCAGATTGTGTGTTGCCAGGAAGGTACTGATCGCTGTTGCATCAGCAGTAGTCACAAAGGTCAGGAGGATCTCCCCATCATAGATGTCCGTAGTGCCATTGGGGCCGGACCAACTGACGATCGGCGGATGGCTGTCGTTGAGTTCCTCAAACACCAGGTCCTCGGGGTCGCGTGAACTCTTGACGATCGTGCCCGAGGGTAGCTGGTAGGTCGGCGTGAAGGGGTCACCGGTTTCAATGATGTTCACGCTGAAGGTCTGCACCGGCTGGCCCGGTTGGCTGGCCTGCACCTGGATCGTCTGGGCAATCGGCCCCCAGGTCTGGATCGCGGTCTCATCGTAGTCCGTGAGGTCCTGCGGGCTTCCCAGCGGTCCCGGCTCCGTCATGAGCAGCAGACCGCCTCCGCCATTCTCAGGTCCACCTTCCGGCAGCCCACCCTCGCCGAATCCTATGCTGCCCGCACGCTCAGCCTGTTCAATACTCTGGGGTTTGTCCCTGCCGCAGGATAGCAGCAGCATTACAAGCAGAACACACAGGAGTCCGATTTCAAGAACTCGTCTCTCTCTCTCTCTCACTCTATTGAGATTCATAACTTCCTTCCTTTACTTCCCCGCTGGTTTTTACAGCAGTTTAACCATACCCTTGCCTGCAAGCCCTGTCAAGACCCGTGAATAAGTATTCACGAATTGAGACAAGGAATTGCCAACATGTGCTGAATTAAGGTTCAGCCGAGGAGCTGGGATCCAGGAGCTCGGGTGTACCGGAAACTACAGCCTGATCCTCACTGAATACGTTTCAGCTACCCCCTACAATCCCGCCTTGGGCGGGACTCCGAGATCCTCAGCCATCCAACTCCATTTGCTAAACTTCAGTTACTTCCTGCAGGAGCCCTCATGTCCCCCTTCTCACGGATCCTCGTAATCGGCGCCGCCGGCCAGATCGGCAGTGAGCTCACGCTCGTGATGCGCGAGCGCTACGGTGCCGCCAATGTCGTCGCCTCGGACGTACACGAACTCAAGGACGGACCGTTGAAGGAATCCGGCCCGCATGCCACGCTCGACATCCGGGACCGGGCCGCCATTGCCGCCCTCGTTTCGGAGCACGGCTGTGACTGCATCGTGAACCTCGCGGCCCTGCTCTCTGCCACCGCCGAGAAGCATGTGCAGGCGGCCTGGGAGATCAACATCGGCGGGCATTACAACACCCTGGAAGTGGCCCGTGAGCTGGGGCTGAAGCAGGTCTTCTGCCCCTCCAGCATCGCCGCCTTCGGCCCCACCACACCGCGTGACAACACTCCGCAGAGCACCATCCTCGAACCGACCACGATCTACGGCGTGACCAAGGTTTCCGGCGAACTGCTCGGCAACTACTACTGGGAGCGCTTCGGCGTGGACTGCCGCGGCCTGCGCTACCCCGGCATCATTTCCTCGGACACGCCTCCCGGCGGCGGCACCACCGACTACGCCGTGGACATCTTCTACCAGGCAATCCAGCATGGCAGCTACGAATGCTTCGTGCGCGAGGACACCATGCTGCCGATGATGTACATGCCGGACTGCATCAAGTGCACCCTCGACCTGATGGAGGCCGACCGCGCGAAACTCAGCAATGCGGCGGGCTACAACATCACGGCGATGAGCTTCACCGCCGGTGAACTGGCGGCGGAGATCCGGACCCACATGCCGGAGTTCACGGTCAGCTACAAGCCGGATGAACGGCAGAAATACGCGGACAGCTGGCCGCGCAGCATCGATGACTCGGCGGCCCGCCGCGAATGGGGCTGGCAGCACGACTACGACATGCCCAGCATGGTGACTGACATGCTGGAAAAGCTCGGCAGGCGACTCAATGCCAACGGCGCAGCGGGCTGAGCCCCGCCACCAAGGGCTAGAATATTCCCATTGGGCGGCGGAACTGTCCGCCTGTGAGGAATGGCATGTACAACATCAGGAAAGATCTGCAGGCTGAGCTCGACGGCATCCGCGAGGCCGGGCTCTACAAGAGCGAACGTGTGATCACCTCGCCCCAGGGCGCGGACATCCACGTTTCCACCGGCCAGGACGTCATCAACTTCTGTGCCAACAACTACCTCGGGCTGGGCGGCCATCCGGCCCTCATCGAGGCCGCCAAGCAGGGCCTCGACAGCCACGGCTACGGCCTTTCCAGCGTGCGCTTCATCTGCGGCACGCAGGACATCCACAAGGAGCTGGAGCGCAGGCTCGCCGACTTCCTCGGGATGGAGGACAGCATCCTCTACATCGCCTGCTTCGATGCCAACGGCGGTCTGTTCGAGAGCCTGCTGGGGTCGGAGGATGCCGTTGTCAGCGACGCCCTGAACCACGCCAGCATCATTGACGGCATCCGCCTCTGCAAGGCGATGCGCTACCGCTATGCCAACGCTGACATGGACGACCTGCGCAGCCAGCTGCAGGCCGCAAAGGATGCCAATGCGCGGCGCATCATGATCGCCACCGACGGCGTGTTCAGCATGGACGGGCACATCGCCCCGCTGGACAGGATCTGCGAGCTGGCGGATGAATACGGCGCAATGGTGATGATCGACGAGTCCCACAGCACGGGCTTCATGGGCCGGACCGGACGCGGTACGCATGAGCTGCACGGCGTGATGGACCGGATTGACATCGTCACGACCACGCTCGGCAAGGCGCTGGGCGGGGCCTGCGGCGGAGCCACGGCGGCCCGCCGGGAGATCGTGGAATACCTGCGCCAGAAGAGCCGGCCCTACCTGTTCAGCAATACGGTGCCCCCGGCGATTGTCACGGCGGCCCTCAAGGTACTCGAAATGCTGTCAGCCAGCACCGAGCTGCGCGACCGCCTGGAGCGCAATACGCAGCGCTTCCGTGCCGGCATGGAAACCGCGGGCCTGAGCATCGTCCCCGGCACGCATCCGATCGTGCCCGTGATGCTCGGTGATGCCGCGCTGGCCGGCCGCTTCGCCGATGCCCTGCTGGACGAGGGGATCTACGTGATCGGCTTCAGCTACCCGGTGGTCCCCAAGGGCCAGGCCCGCATCCGCGTGCAGCTCAGTGCGGCGCATACAGATGAGCACATTGACAAGGCCATCGCCGCGTTCACGAAGGTCGGGCACGATCTGGGTGTGATTGGCAAATCAGCCGGCGCTTAAGGGATCTACCCGCTTTAGCGGTAGACGGAGGCCAGGCAGATTCACGCAGTAACCGCTCCCTGCTTCTGCTTCTGCGTCTGCTTCTGCTTCTGCCAACTGCTTCTGCCAACTGCTTCTGCTTCTGCTTCTGCCAACTGCCCACTTTCATTGCCGCCGGACATCCAGGGCGGGGATGGCCATCCGGCCGGCGGCTGGCAGCCGTCGCTCCTGCGAGCTAAATGCTCGCGCTCCCTTCCTCCCCCTCCCCACTCCAACATCCAACCTCCAACCTCCAACCTCCAAACTGCTATACTTCCCCCATGGCAACACAGGCGAAACTCTGCTCCAGCTGCGGCTTCGGCTCCGACGAGAAGCGCTGCGTGAAATGCGGCGATCCCTTCGGCGAGGTCCCGGCGGTGCTCTGCTCCAATTGCGGCTTCGGCAGCGATGAGAACAGGTGCATCAAGTGCAATGATCCCTTCGGCCAGATCCCGGCGCTGCTGTGCAAGTCCTGCGGCTTCGGCACGGATGCCGAAAAATGCGTGAAATGCGGGGAATGGGCGGGCTGAGATTCCCCGCCGGCTCATTGCCGCCCTGCTGAATAGTACCCATACAATGCGCCCTGCGGGGCATCCGGGGCCTGTTTCCCGCCTGTCTGGAGAAGGCTTCCCGCGATTCCGCACAGCTCTTCGGCAATGCCTGCCACAGGCCTGTTGGCCCTGGCCTGCGGTGCTATAATCGGGGCGTCCGGGTGGCACACCCATGGAGGAGACATGAGCGCCGCAATCCAGAAGAATTACTTCCTGCTCAGGCGACTGCACAGCCTGTCCGGCATCATCCCCGTCGGGGCCTTCTTCCTGATCCACATGCTCCTCAACAGCAGGGCGGCCCAGTCCCCCGATCAGTACCAGTGGGTTCCGGACTTCCTTGACCAGATCCCCTACCTCGTGTACATCGAGATCGGCGGGATCCTGCTGCCGATCCTGTTCCACGCCGTACTCGGGGTGGTGATCGCCGTGAAGGGCGAGCCCAACGTGACCCGGCCGCAGCATGGCTGGGCCGAGAACTGGGGTTACACCTTCCAGCGCATCACCGGCGTGCTGCTGTTCATCCTGATCGCGGTGCACCTCTGGCAGACCTGGTGGGTGCACACCCGCATCAAGCTGGACAACGCCCTCAACGGTACGCATACCGAATTCGAGATCTACAGCCTGATGAACGGGATCTTCGTCAATGCCGGCAGCGGCGGTGCTGTCAGCTACAACTGGCTGTGGCTGGCGATCTACGCCCTGTTCGTGCTGGCGGCAGCCTGGCATTTTGGCAACGGCATATACAACTTCGCCTGCAAGTGGGGCTTCTCCACCAGCCGCCAGAGCCAGCGCTTCGCCCTGACCCTCGGGCTGGGGATCGGCGCCATTGGCATGGTGATGGGCTTCGCCTCGATCTGGGGCCTGACCTTCGCCCCCTGGGCCACGGCGGTCCACTGATGCAGACCATGAATGACATGCAAGACAACAGGCTGGACCTCAGAATCGCGGGAACCCACCGCTGGGGATGGAGCGCATGAAACATCCAGTCTACTTCTGCTTCCACCAGCAGCGTGACCAGGACCGAGCCGTGATCGTCTCCGCATTGACCGGCACGGTTGACAGCAACTGCCTGAGCGACTGGACCGACGAAAGCTGGGCCGCGGCCCAGGAACTGGGAGAGACCGGGCTCAGGGAACTGATTGACGAGAAGCTGGCCGGCACGCTGGTGACCTGCCTCCTGATCGGGGAGCGCACCTGGGAAATGCCCTGGATCGGCCCGATGCTCAATCGCAGCCACGAACTTCAGCACGGTATCCTGGCAATCCACGTGCATGACATCCCGGACCACAATGGCAACACCGTGAAGAAGGGCAGCAATCCGATGGGACGACTGCAGTACAAGGGCCGTGGTGGGAAGGCCTTCCCCTTCACGAACGGTTATCCAACCTATGACTGGGAATTCGCGGAGGGCGAGAAGCACCTCCGGGACTGGATCGCCGAGGCGGCACGCATCGGCGGCACAACAGATGATGACTAGAAACCAGGCTGCGGCAGGGCCGCAGGCACAGGAAACTGACAATGGCAGATGAAAAGAGAGTAATCATCGTGGGAGGCGGACTGGCCGGGCTGATGGGTGCGATCACCGCCTGCGAGAACGGCCTGAGCGTGGACCTCGTGAGCTATGTGCCCGTGCGGCGCAGCCACAGTGTCTGCGCCCAGGGTGGGATCAACGGCGCGGTCAACACCATGGGTGAGGGCGACAGCCCGGACTTCCACTTTGACGACACCATCTACGGCGGGGACTTCCTTGCCAACCAGGCGATGGTGCGCGACATGTGCTACGACGCCCCCAAGGTGATCTACCTGATGGACCGCATGGGCGTGACCTTCAACCGCACCGCCGAGGGCCTGCTGGACTTCCGGCGCTTCGGCGGCACGCTGTTCAACCGCACGGCCTTCGCCGGCGCCACCACCGGCCAGCAGCTGATCTATGCCCTGGACGAGGGCGTGCGCAGCTGGGAGGCCCAGGGCAAGGTGCGCAAGTTCGAGCATCACTCCTTCCAGTCCATCATCAAGGATGGCAACAACAACTGCCGCGGTGTCGTGCTCACCGACCAGTACACCATGGAGAGCTTCGCCCTGAAGGCCAACGCCGTGGCGATGTGCACCGGCGGCATCGGCAGCATCTTCGGCAAGACCACCAACTCCGTGATCTGCACCGGCAGTGCGGCCAGCCGGCTCTACCAGCAGGGTGTCTGGTATGCCAACGGTGAGTTCCTGCAGATCCACCCCACGGCGATCCCCGGCACCGACAAGAACCGCCTGATCAGTGAGTCAGTGCGTGGTGAGGGAGGCCGGGTCTGGGTGCCGAAGAAGGCCGGCGACCCGCGTCCCGGACGCGACATCCCGGTGAACGAGCGCTGGTACTTCCTTGAGGAGAAGTACCCGGCCTATGGCAACCTCGTACCGCGCGACGTGGCGGCCCGCGAACTGTTTGACACCTGCGTGAACCAGGGCCTGGGCGTCGGTGGACGCTGGGAGGTCTACCTCGACGTTTCGCACATCCCGCATGCCACGCTGCATGCCAAGCTGGCCGGCGTGCTGGAGATCTACGAGAAGTTCATGGGCGAGGATCCCTACACCAACCCGATGCGCGTCTTCCCGGCGATGCACTACACAATGGGCGGGATCTATATCGGCTACGGTACCGAAACCAGCCGCAAGGGTGACCTGCCCGGACATTGGGACCATTACCAGCATATGAGCAATGTCAACGGCCTGTTCGCCGGGGGCGAGGCTGACTACCAGTACCACGGTGCCAATCGCCTCGGTGCCAACTCCCTGCTGTCCTGCCTGTGGGCCGGCCGTGTGCTCGGGCCGCAGATGGCGAAGTACCTCGAGGCCAACAGTTCGCTGGGGGACTGCAGTGACAGCGAGGCCAGCTCCCATGTGCAGGAGCAGGAGACTGCCTACGGTGCCGTCCGGAAGATGACTGGCAGCGAGAATGCCTTCCGCCTGCAGGAAGAGCTGAATGAATACATGACGAAGTACTGCACGGTCGTGCGTGTCAATGCAGACCTGCAGAAACTGGATGCCAAGCTGGATGAACTGCTGGACCGCTGGGAGGCCGTCGGCCTGCATGACAGTTCCACGAGCTCCAACCAGGAGCTGATCTACATCCGTGAGCTGCGGGACCGCCTGCTGCTCAGCAAGGTGATCTGCCGCGGGGCGCTGGAACGCAATGAAAGCCGCGGGGCGCATTACAAGCCCGAGTTCCCCACGCGCAATGATGCGGACTGGCTGAAGACCACGATTGCCAGTTTCGACGGCACGCGCAACCCGCAGTTCAGCTATGAAAACGTTGACATTTCCCTGATCCCGCCACGGGAGCGCAGCTACAAGGCTGCCAGCCACGGCGGCCAGGAAAGCAAGTAGGAGCTGCGACACTTGTGTCGCACAACGGAAGCCTGACGCAAGCCGGGCAACGGAGGTCCGGAGCAATCCGGACAACGGAGTCGGAATTCGGACCGACGGAAGCCTGACGCAAGTCAGGCCATCAAGCACTGAGGTAACTAGGAATATGGCACAGACAGTACGAGTGAAGGTCCGCCGCCAGGATGAACCGGGCGCGAAGTCCTACTGGCAGGAATTCGACGTCCCCTATACCCAGGGCATGAACGCCCTGACCTGCCTGCAGGAGATCCAGAAGAACCCGGTTACGGTATCCGGCCAGGCCGTGGCCCCCGTAGTCTGGGAAAGCGCCTGCCTCGAGGAGGTCTGCGGCGCCTGCAGCATGCGCATAAACGGCATCCCGCGCCAGGGCTGCAGCTTCCTGGTGTTGGATCCGCAGAAGCCCCTGACCCTCGAACCGATGAGCAAGTTCCCCGTGGTGCGCGACCTGATCATCGACCGCAGCCGGATGTTCCAGGCCCTGCTGGACTCGCATTCCTGGATTGACATCGACGGCACGCACGACCTCGGCCCCGGCCCGCGGCAGTCGCCGAAGGACCAGAGCTGGATGTACGTCCTCAGCCGCTGCATGACCTGCGGCTGCTGCCTGGATGCCTGCCCCCAGGTGAATGAGAAAAGCGACTTCGTGGGCGCCAGCGTGATCAGCCAGGTGCGCCTGTTCAATGCCCATCCCTCCGGCAAGATGCACGCGGACAAGCGCCTGGACTACCTGATGCAGCCGGGCGGCATCGTGGACTGTGGCAACGCGCAGAACTGCGTAAAGGTCTGCCCGAAGGAAATCCCCCTGACCCAGAGCATCGCCGAGATGGGCAAGCAGACCCTGGCCTACGGATTCAAGCGCTTCGCCAGCAAACCCGACCTCGAGATGTAGGAAGGCCTGCCGCAAGTCGCGTGTTCCATGGATGTTCTTGGCTGGCAGCGGCGACCGGCGGGGCTGCTTTGCTTGGCAATATTCCGGAATTGGCTTATAGTCTGGGTACAGGGGTAGATTCAACGCAGCCGCTGGTTTGTCTGTGTACTGCTGCCGGATGATCTGGCCTGGACGGGGACCTGACTGAACAATTCAGGACAACCGTCAGGTACCATTGCCAGTGGACTCCTGCCAGAACAATCGCGGAGTACTTGCATGACCAGGAACTACTCACTTTCGCTGATCGCCACGATCTGCCTGCTGATGGCCGGCTGCAGCCAGTCCAGCGAGCTGGCAGAGACAGCGGTGCTGCCCGTCCTGAACGACCCGGCACGATACGGCAGCCCGCAGACCGGCTTACCCGCACAGCTGCCTTCCGACGCACTGCAGCCCTGGGAGATGGGTGACCGCGGCGCTTCCGCCATCGATGCCGGCTCGGACTTCACGGCCGGGCGCGACTGGTTCAGTGCCAGTCCGGCGGGTGTGAGCGAGAATGGCGAAGCGGCCCGGATCGTCAGCCCTGCTGGCGGTACGGCATGGGGTATCTGGCGCATCGTGCTAGGTGGCGCCCAGCCCGGCACACTCAGCGCGGATGTCAACCTGCTGGATGACGGCAGTGCTGCCGCATCAAGCTACTACATCGGCCTTGCCGACTACGGCAGTGGCCGCTGGGACTGGCATGGTCCCTTCAGCGACAGCCATGTGCGCCTCAGTCCGGCTGAGGGCATCGCCAATGGCGGGAATTACCTCTCCAGCGTGCAGAACAGCTTTGTCTGTGTGCTGACCAGCAATGGCAACAGTATTGATGTGGTCGGCCTCGGCCTCAATCCCCTTGATAGCGCTGACAGTTCTGCACCGGCACAGCCGGCCGGCCTGACGGCAACGCCTGTCACTGGCGGGCTGGAACTGCAGTGGAATCCGCTGATCGCTTCCGACCTGGCAGGCTACCGCATCTACCATTCAGGAAAATCATTCATCAACCCGGACAGCGCCGGAGTGCAGCAGCTTGCCTTCATTGAGGGCTCCACGCACTTCCTGCTTGCCGGACTATCTGGCATGACCCATGTCCGCATCACGGCCCTGGATCACAGTGGCAATGAAAGCCCAGCCAGCGATCTGCTCTCCGCGACTCCCCTGCCCGGCACGGCCCCCGCTCTGCTTGTTACGACCGACCTCGTCAGTGGCACGCTGGGCAGCTCTGCCATGCTGACAGCCAGTGGCGCCGACAGCTACGATTTCGACACCAATGGTGACGGGATCTTCGATCAGACCGGTAACACCGGCGGCACGGTTTCAGTTGACACCAGTGCAACCGGCATCATCCGCCCGCGTGTACGTGGTACATCCACCGGCGGCGAGGCTGTTGCCCTGGGCGCTGTTTCCCTCATCATCACAGGCAATTCCCGCCCGCTGGCATCCGCCACTGCCTCACCGCAGAGTGGCAAGGCACCGCTGGACGTGACCTTCACAGGTATCGCCGAGGATGCCGAGGACGATGCCTCTGCACTGACATATGCATGGGACTTCGACGGTGACGGCATCTACGAAGCGGACAACGACAGCCTGACTCCGGACAGCCCGGCCTACGAGACACCTGGCATCTACAATGCCAAGTTCCGCGTGACTGACAGCGAAGGTGCCAGTGACGTTGACACCCTCAGCATCTTCGTGACGGAAGCTGATACTCCTGCCAACCTCCCGCCGACCATCACATTGCAGGTGGACCAGACATCCGGCGATGCTCCGCTGGACGTAGGCTTCAGCGCATTCGGCAGCCAGGATAGCGACGGCAGTATAGTCGAATTCGCCTGGGATTGGGACGGCGACGGGTTGTTTGACGCCTTCACGGATTCCACAGTTGCAAACCACACCTACTCCGAGCCGGGCATATTCAATACCCGGTTGCGAGTGGAGGACAACGACGGCGCTCGCACCACTGAAATAGTGGAGATCACTGTCAGCGTGCCGGGCAATGACAGCCCGCTGGCCAGCCTGGTTGCGACGCCGGACCCGGGGTATGCGGGGTTTAGGGTGACGCTGGATGCCAGTGGCAGCAGCGACCCGGATGGCAGCATCGTGAACTATGAGTGGGACTTTGACGGGGACGGGACTTACGATAGCTATGGCGTGGCGGCTTCCGCCAGCCATGTATACAACAGCAGCGGGGTTTTCAACCCCGTTGTCCGTGTGACGGACAATGCGGGTGCCCAGGCCACGGCGAGTGCAACGGCAACAATCATAGGATATCCAGGACCCCTGTCAGTCGACACGGCTGGCGATGTCGGCTGGGAC